>DMAO01000140.1 GCA_003446545.1 Sphaerochaeta sp. | reverse complement strand
GATAAAGTATGTGATCTTGAAATGATCTATCTGGCACAGAAACGCGATGAAGATGTCAGAGCAGGACGTAGTAAGACGTCCTCGCTCGAAGAAGTTATAGCAGAAAATGGCTTATCTGATCAGGTTTGAGGATCAAGCTAGGAAAGAGCTTTCCACTTTGGACAACTCAGTAAAAATCAAGATTCTGAAATATCTGAAAAAATTGGAGGAAAGTCATAATCCTAGGTCACTCGGAAAGCCTTTGACAGAAAACCTCTCTGGATACTGGGGGTATCGGGTCGGTAATTATCGTATCATTTCCAAAATATTTGACAAGGAAATTACTATTCTTATCCTTGCTGTTCAGAAACGGGACGTAGTATACAGAATTTCAAACAGACTATGAGGTTTTCTCCGAAGCAAGTCGGTTGGCTATACACCTCTATTTATCACTAGGATACTACGATACCTAGTTTTTCTTAGTGAAGCCCATTAATAATCCAGTTGAAAAAACTGATGATGAAAATACACCAAAAAAGAGCTGGCTACATTAGCCAGCTCTTTACTTGATCGTGTTATTCGTTAGTTATTGACGCGCTCGAGGTACTCCTTGGTTTCGGTGTTGACCCTGATCCTCTCACCTTGCTTGATGAAAATGGGGACACGGACCTTGAGTCCTGTCTCTGTGGTCACATACTTGCTTGCTCCCTGGACAGTGTCGCCTTTGACAGCCTCTTCAGCCTCAGCCACAATGTAGATTACTTTGGTGGGAATCTGGATATCCAGCAGCTGTGCTTCCCAGAAGGTGCAACGGTAGGTCTCACCATCTTTCATGAGAAACTCATAGTCAGGGAAAGTGACCATGGCCACTTCTATCTGTTCGAAGGTATCGGTCAGCATGAGATGAAAATGTTCACCATCATTGTACAGGTACTGACAGTCACGGTCACTGACCATGATGTCATCGACGTTGTCCTGAGTCTTCATGGTTTCGCTGAGAGTCTGTCCGGTGGAAGGGCTCTTCAGTTTAAGACGTACAAAAGCCGACCCCTTTCCAGGGCTTACAAATTCACGATCGATACAAATAAAGGGCTGTCCCTTGATCAATAGGGCAGTACCCTTATCTATTTGACCTGCTTTTATCATGCTAATTACCTCATATATTGGATTTACACCTATTTACGGCTACTCACAGTACCAGAAACAGGAAAAAGAATCACCCCCTCAAGGCTTGATTCGCCCATGAGCAGCATCTGTAGCCTGTCTAGGCCGAGAGCAACACCTGAGCATTGGGGAAAATCAGTGAAAATATCTGCAAAACTCGGATCAGCATCAGGGATGACAAGGCCCCTATCCGCCCTCTTTTGGATTAGGATGGCATACTCTTTTCGATAGTAGGCACTCACAATATCCTTGTCAGTTTCCTCGTCATAGCAGTTTGCGATCTCAATTCCCCCTGCATACAGCTCCCACCTTTTACGGTAGTTACCCTCTTTCTTTGCAAGGCAGTCTATCTGGGCGGGGTAACGCTCCAGTACCAAGGGCCTCTGTTGTGGGAGGTTGGGTTCGACCAGGGTAAGGAATATCCTGTTGAAGGTATCCTCCCAGCTCTCTGGCTTGTCGGGTACCGACAGGCCAAGTCTTCTTGCCTCCTGGGCAAGGGATTTCTGGTTCTGGTTCTTGTCAAGGTCGACCTGGGCATACTGATACATCGCCTCTGATACCGTCAGTCGGTCAAAGGGGGGCTTGAGGAAGGACGGTCCGTCAAGATAGGCGAACAGCTCCTCGGTCAGGTCAATCGAATCCTGCTCATCCATACCTACGCTGTAGTACTCGAGCATCGAGAACTCGGGGTTGTGGTGTCGGCCGATCTGTTCGCTGTTGCGGAAGCAGTGCCCTATCTGGTAGATGTTGCCAAAGCCCTCGGCTATGAGTCTCTTCATGTAGATCTCTGGTGAGGGAATGAGATAGAGCTCTTTCGATCCTACAAACTCATTGTCGAATCGGGTGGCAAAGTTCTCTATGGTAGGTTCAGGGATCAGGTCTGGGGAAAGGGTGGGTGTCTCAACTTCAAGATAGAGCTTCTGGTCGAAGAAGGTGCGTATGCTCCTGTTGAGTTGGCTCCTGAATTGCGCTGCTTTTTTCATTGCCCCATCTTAGCCAAACCGGGGCACTTGTTGCAAGGCCAGCTACCCCTACTGTATACTGGCCAACATGGAAAGCTATAATAGAGACGATATCATATTTGCCCTGGCCACAGCTTGGGCGCAGAGCGCCCTGGCTGTCATCAGGGTGAGTGGAGAGGGGTGTAGGGCGTTGCTCGCTCCCTCTTTCTCCCGACCTAAAGCCCTGCTTGAGGCAAAGAACGCAACCCTAGTGCATGGCTACCTTACTGACGGTCCTGGTGGGGTCGCCCTCGATGAGGTGGTTGTTGCCGTATATACACAAGGACACGGATACACTTCTGAAGAGGCCCTGGAGTTCACCTGTCATGGTTCGCTTCCCGGCCTACAGAGGATACTCTCCTCCTTCAAGCGCCTGGGCATGAGGGGTGCAGAGGGTGGTGAGTTTACCTTCAGAGCCTTCTTGCACGGACGAATGGACCTTACCCAGGCGGAGGCAGTGCAGGAACTGGTCTCTAGCCAGAGCGAGCGAAGTCAGGCCCTAGCCCTCTCACGCCTTGAAGGAAGCTTGAAACAGCAGATACAGCTTTCCAAGGAGAGGCTCTTGACCCTGCTTGCCCAGGTAGAGGTACAACTGGACTATGCAGAGGATGAGGTAGATGATTTTATCTTCCCTAGCAATGAGCTCTCCGAGATTATTGGGGCCATCAGGGCGTTGGCATCTACCTACGCCGTAGGACGCCTGTACGGGGTGGGGGCGAGGATTGTCCTTGCCGGTGCTACCAATGTCGGCAAGAGCACACTCTTTAATCTCCTGCTCAAACAGGACCGTTCGATAGTGAGTGAGATCAAGGGCACAACGCGCGACTACATTGAGGCCGACTGCCTTATTGAAGGAATACCTGTGCGCCTGTATGATACTGCAGGGCTACGCGAGAGCGTGGACACCATAGAGAGTGCGGGGATACTGAAGACTGAGATTCTCATCGGACAGGCCGACTTGGTTGTCTTTCTTGTCGACAGCAGTGAAGTGTCCCATATTCCCCCCAAGGATGATCGCACCCTCATCGTGTACAGTAAAAGCGACCTGTTCAAGACTCCACATGGGGAGCTTGCCATCTCTGCCCAGAGTGGACATGGCATACAGGCACTGGTCTCTGCGATTGGAAAACGCCTGAGATCAGGTTTCGGTTCTACCGGAGATGAGCAGGTGGTCATAGAGAGTGAGCGCCAACACCTGTTGCTGGAAGGCTCTGCCGATGCAATGGAGCGTGCCTTGTCACTGGTAGAGGCGGATATTCCACTGGACATCGTTGCAGTGGAGTTAGGGGAGGCGATGCAGAACCTCGGTGAACTTACCGGGGAGGTCACCCCCGCGGATATCCTGACTAAGATATTCAGCGGTTTCTGCGTAGGGAAGTAAGATGGATTACGATGCAATAGTGATCGGTGGGGGGCATGCCGGAATCGAAGCGTGCCTCGCACTGGCAAGAATAGGGTACAAGACCCTCATGATAACACAGAATCTGGACTCTATCGGCAGGCTATCCTGCAATCCTGCAATTGGTGGCCTTTCCAAGGGAAACATCGTGCGGGAGGTTGATGCCCTCGGCGGTGAGATGGCCCATTTGATAGACCATTCCATGATACAGTACAGGATCCTCAACCGCAGACGTGGTCCCGCAGTGCAGGCCCCCCGTGCCCAGGCTGACAAGTTCACCTATGCGCGCCTAGCCAAGGAGACCCTGGAAGCGCAGGCTAACCTCTCCCTCTTTATGGATACCGTGGTGGATATCCTGCTGGACAAGGAGGGTAAGACCATCATCGGAGTTCGGACTGAACGGGGCCACAGCATCTCTGCGAAGGTCGTGGTCCTTACCACCGGAACCTTTATGGATGGAAGGATATTCATCGGCGAGTATGATGCCCAAAACGGACGCCTGGACGAACCTGCAGCCATCGGTTTGGGTGAGGCCTTGCGCAAGAAGGGCTTCCCCCTAGGAAGGATGAAGACCGGTACCCCAGCTAGGGTACGATCCTCCTCCCTCGATTTCTCCAGGATGGAGCTTCAGGATGGGGATCCCATCCTCATGCCCTTCAGTTTTGACTATGACTCTGTCGATCGTCCCATGCTCCCTTGTTACATCACCTGGACCAATGATGAGACGCATAGGATAATACAGAGGAACATCCACCGATCACCGCTCTATGGGGGGAAGATTGTAGGGAAGGGACCGCGCTACTGTCCGTCCATCGAGGACAAGGTAGTTCGCTTTCCCGACCGTGACCACCATCAGATATTTGTGGAGCCCGAAGGGGTAGGCACAGAGGAGATGTACCTCAATGGTATTTCCTCATCCCTTCCTGAGGATGTCCAATGGGATTATATCCATAGCATTGTGGGCCTGGAAGAGGCCGAGATCATGCGTCCGGGCTATGCCGTGGAGTACGACTATATAGACCCGTTGGATCTCTTTCCTTCCCTTGAGAGCAAGCACGTCAAGAACCTCTTCATTGCAGGGCAGACCAACGGCACCAGCGGCTATGAGGAGGCGGCTTGTCAGGGCCTAATGGCCGGTATCAATGCCGCCCAGAAGCTCAAGGGTGAGAAGCCCCTCATACTCTCTCGTAATGAGGCTTACACTGGTGTACTCATTGATGATCTGGTGACCTTGGGTACCAAGGAACCGTACCGGATGTTTACCTCCCGAGCCGAATACCGTCTGAACCTTCGTCATGACAGCTGTGACCAGCGTCTTACCCAGAAGGGTTATGATGTGGGTTTGCAGAAAGAGGAGAATCTCTTGCGCCTGAAAGCCAAGCTGGAGAAGATAGAAGCGGTGAAGGATCTGCTTGAAAAGCAGAAGTATGGGCAGAAGAGTGCCATCGAGGCCTTGAAGATGCCTGAGGTGACCATGGAGAACCTCCAAGAGGTCATCGTTGAGCTTTCAGAGTTTGAAGAACCTATCCGCTACCAGGTAGAGCTTGATGTGAAGTATGCAGGGTATATCAACCGCCAGGACAGGCAGGTATCCCGGTTTGAGAAGCTTGAAGGGTTGGAAATATCTGCAGACTTCGACTATGACGCCCTAGACGGGCTGAGCAGCGAGTCACGGGAAAAACTGAAGAAGATACGTCCCCTCTCTGTGGGACAGGCCACCAGGATAAGCGGAGTACGCAACGGTGACATTGCCATCCTTATCCTCCATGTGGACAAGGGAGGAAGGCATGGGTATGTATGATGATCTTCTGCTCTCCTCACTACAGGACCTTGGTCTTACCTTCGATAGAGACCAAATGGCTCAGCTCAATGCCTACATAGCCGAACTGGAGCTGTGGAACCCAACCTACAAGCTGGTAGGTGCACAAGGCGAAGAACTAATAACCAAGCACATCATCGATAGCCTGAGTGCCGTCCCGGTGATGCAAAGACTATTGCAGTCGTACGGCCCTGACGCCAAGATCGCAGACTTGGGATCGGGGGCAGGCCTGCCAGGCATACCCCTGGCAATCGCACTCAAGGATTATCACTTTACCCTGGTCGAACGTATGGGCAGGCGTGTGGGGTTCCTGCGCAATGCTTTGGCAATTTGCCGCCTGACAGAGAGGGTGGAGGTCCTTGATAAGGATCTGAAGGAGGTGAACCAGAGCTTTGAGCTGATAACCTTCAGGGCCTTCCGCCCATTGTATGATATCCTTGACCTTGTGAAGCCCATTCTTGCTGATGATGGGGTGGTCTGCTCCTACAAGGGACAGGCAGAATCCTTATCTGAAGAACTGAAGAAGGTTCAGGAGGTGTGCACCAGCGGGTGGGCTCATTCTGTGGAGCCTCTGGATGTTCCTCACCTTGATGCAGAGCGGATGCTCTGTCTACTGAAGAAAAACTGATACCTCCGAGGCTGTTTGGTGTTAGTATGCTATGAGGAGAAGGTTGTGAAAAAAGGTACGAATACATATATTTTGGTAGGTGGGATAGTCTTGCTCATTGCTGGGCTGCTGCTCGCGTTTTCTGTGGCATCTACCCAATTTGGGACAACTTTGCCTCTTGTCGGGACAACACTCACGCTGGTATCACGCGTTTTTGGATTTTCTGCATACGATTCCCCTTTGGGCCTTCTGCCCTTTACCGGCATGCTGTTCGTGTGGAGTGGCATGTGCTTTTCTTTTCGCAAAAAGAGGGCCTTCTCGTTCGTCTTCATCCCCCTGTCAGCTCTCATGTTCTATTCCCTGCTGGTGCTTGCCCATATGTTGCAGCAAAGTCCTCGTCCGGCATTCTTGCAGACGTTGCTCTACTCCTTCGATGCTGAGCCTCGAGTTGCGTCGCTGAGGGTAGTCGTAGCATTCCTTGTCGAGATGGCACTGTTCGTCGTCCTTACCCTCATAGGTGATGGCCTTGATAGGCGTCATCAGAGAAAAGAAACCTTCCATCAGCTGCTCGTCTTGGCAAAAGGCGGTGAAGCTGTTGACCTGCAAGGCCTTTCCAAATGGCAGAGGCGAAAGTTTAGGCGAGCACACAAGCGGTTTGAGAGAGAACAGAAGAGAATTCCAGACGAAGAGGAGAGTGTTCTTCTACACAAGAAGGCTGTGGAGCCGGAGGTTGATATCCTTAACGATGAACCTGTCGCATTCCCTCCTTTTGTGGAAGTTCCTGTTCTAGATACCCTGCACAAGAAGAGACAGCGAAAACCCAAGGGTGAACACATCCTGGATGTTGAGGAACAGCCTGTCGTTGATGTGGGTCTTGTAAGTATAGGTGCCTTGGAGGCCATCAAGGCGGAGAGAGACCGCAATAAAGGGGTCTCCTATCTTGAGATGAAGCAACGCGAGCTGCTAGAGAAGCGTGATGCTGAGAACAAAACACAACAACTGAAGAAAAAAGAAGAGACAGAAAAGAAAGTAGATGAACCTACCAAGAAAACTTCGGGAAAGCTTTCCGGATTCTT
>DMAO01000315.1 GCA_003446545.1 Sphaerochaeta sp. | reverse complement strand
TTGCCCGCACCTTCCAGAATATCCGACTCTTCAAGGACCTTTCGGTCGTTGAGAATGTCATGATAGGACGACACTTCAAGACTGGCAAGAGCGAGACCAAGGGGCGGTTTGTAAACGCCCTGAAGAGCTACGTATACCTGAAGCGGGAAGAGCAGGAAATCTATGAGAAAGCCGACTCCTGGTTGGATTTCTTTGAGCTGGGCCAGTTCAAGAATGAGCTTGCCAGAAACCTCCCCTATGGAAAACAACGCGAACTTGAGATTGCCAGGGCATTGGCAACCGAGCCCCAACTGCTTTTCCTGGATGAGCCTGCTGCAGGGATGAACCCACAGGAGACCGAACACCTGATGAGCATCATCCGTAAAATTCGTGACCTTAGCATAACAGTGGTGCTTATCGAGCACGACATGAAGCTGGTCATGAATATCTGTGATACCATCACCGTTTTGAACTACGGGCAGAAGCTTGCAGAGGGAACCCCTAGGGAGATCAAGCGTAACCCGAGTGTCATCGAGGCCTATCTCGGAAAGGAAGAAGCATGAGCGAACTGCTGAGCATTGAGGATATCTCTGTAACCTATGGAAACATCAAGGCGCTTAGGAATGTGAGCATGCATGTAAACCAGGGTGATATTGTCTGTCTCATCGGAGCGAACGGAAGTGGCAAGAGTACCCTTCTGAAGGCAATAGTGGGTCAGGAGCCTCTGGTGGAAGGGTCTATCACCTTCGATGGTGAGGAGATCTGTCAGTCTCGCAATGCTGCTGGAAGTGGCAGCAAGTGGGGTCGTATGAAGAGCCGTAAAGGCCTCACCACCGACCTTATCGCCTCCAGGGGCATAGCACTTGTTCCGGAAGGAAGGCGTGTCTTCGCCGACATGAGTGTGGAAGAGAATCTGGATATGGGAGCTTTCATGGTCCGTGACAAGGCCCTCATTGCTGAACGTAAAGAGGCGATGTACGACTTTTTCCCCATACTTGGGGCTCGCAGAAGGCAGAAGACACGCTCTCTCTCCGGTGGCGAACAGCAGATGATGGCTATAGCACGGGCTCTGATGAGCGCGCCTCGCCTTATCTTGCTTGATGAACCCGGTTTGGGACTTGCTCCCCTGGTCATATCGGATATCTTTGAGAAGATCGATCTTATCAATAAGCAGGACAATGTCACAGTCTTCCTGGTAGAGCAGAATGCCCGTATGGCACTGAAGGCCTCGAAGGAGGGCTATGTCATGGAGAATGGAAGGATTGTCCTCCATGATGCCTCAGCCTCCCTTTTGGAGAATGAAAAGGTCAGGGCGGCATATCTGGGTGAATAATGACTGGATATTCGCTTAGTCTTGAATTATAGTACTAGTAGATGGTAGGTAGGAGAATCATATGATTATCGAACGAAGAATGACTCGCAATCCTGTTACAGCTACTCCTGACATGTCAATTTCAGAAGCTTCTACCCTTATGAAGCAAGAGAAGGTGCATAGGCTTCCTGTTCTGGACAAGGACAAGAAACTTGTAGGGCTCATCACAGAAAAGGATATCCTCTATGCTTCCCCCTCTCCTGCTAGCAGTCTGTCCATTCATGAGATGGCATACCTGCTCAGCAAGCTGACTGTAAAAAAACTGATGAGCAAGAATGTTGTTACCATCACTAAGGACACTACCGTCGAAGAGGCGGCACGCATGATGGTCGACCAGGACCTCTCCTGCCTGCCGGTGCTCGAGGGCGACAAGCTTATCGGCATTGTCAGTAAAAGTGACATGTTCAAGATCCTGTTGGAGCTGTTCGGCGCACGCCACTTTGGCATTAGGGTCTCCTTTATCGTTGAGGACAAACCCGGAACCATAGCCAGGATATCTCAGGCTCTCAGCGAACAGAATATTGATATCATTACGTTCGGCACCTTCATGGGAACCGATCCGACCAATGCCATCTGTACCATCAAGGTGCAGGGCGCTTCCATCAGTAAGGTGGTGGAGATAATTAAGCCGTTCGTCTCACAGCTGTTGGACGTTCGAGAGGTGTAAATGGCCAAGAAGAAACTTGTGGTAAAGAAGAAACAGACGGCTGGTGACAGCCGTCTTCCTATTGCGGATGATGCCTACAGACCCTTTGAAGAGATTAAGAAGGTCGTCCCCAAAAACATTGAAAAGAAAATTGTAAGAAAGATAGAAAAGAAGAAGCAGCCAGAGTCAGTTGTACACTCCCAGCGCAAGGAACCCCTGATCAAGGGGTATGACCCAGATGCTAATTTCGGGGATATCCTCAAGGCTTGGGAGACTACAGGCGAGATGGATGGCGTTACCGCACGCATGAAAAGTCACAGCAAGGTGAAGGTTGAAAAATCCTTTGCAGAAATCCTTTCTGAATGGGATGGTGAAAAAGTCAAAGCGCAAGAAAATAAGAAAGCTGTCCCTATCAGGCCGAGCAAGCAGTATACCCCTAAAAAGGATTTTGGTTCGCTTCTTGATGAGTTTAATGGGGTAGCACCCAAGAAGGACCGTAGGGTTGTCCCTACACAGAAAGTCCCAGATCTTCCCAAGGATGAGAAGTTACGTCCATCCAAGGAAATGGTGCAAGCCCTACAGGATAAGGAGGAAGAGGATACGAAGAAAGAGAGCAACGTATCCTGGTCCTTTGCCGATACCTACAAGAAGTGGAACGAAGTCTCCGACGAGAAGACTGCACTAGCCAAGTCAATGAAGGAAAAGCGTGAGGATAAGCCCAATTTCCGTTCTGTCTCCGCTCTGAGGGCAATGGAACCTGAGGTGACCCTCGATTTGCATGGCATGAAGGTTCAGGAAGCTGAAGAGGCATGTGCCTCTTTCCTCAAGGAGTGTTCAGATAAGGGTCTGAGGAAGATCTCCATCATCCCTGGCAAGGGTCTGCACAATACCAAGGGCATTTCCCTGTTGAAGGACGCAGCTTTGAGCGCAATCCGTCTCAGTGGTGTTGTCACTGAAGCCTACACCCCCAAAGCATGCTATGGGGGCAGTGGTGTCATCTGGATTATTCTGAAAGAGAAATGAGAAAACCCGAGCGGTCTGACCAAGATAAAAAAGAGAAGTAAAAAAATGAAAAGGAAGGACAAACACAAAAATGGCCGAATCTCACCTGAGAATCGGCTATTCTGCTTGTATGTTCTTACCTTTCCCTGTAGATAATCCGACCCTTTGTCAGGTCATAGGGAGAAAGTGCTACACGCACTGTGTCACCAGGAACAATCCTGATATAGTGTTTTCGCATCTTGCCCGAAAGATGGGCGAGGATAACATGCTGGTTCTGAAGTTCCACACGGAACATCGTATTGGGAAGAGCTTCGCGAACGACGCCTTCCACTTCAATTGCTTCTTCTTTGGCCACAAAGCCCTCCAAATATCTGCTGTTAAGCTAAATAATTATAAGCTTTACATGCTTTTCTGTCAACATGAGCCTATTTTACCAATATATCCCAGTACCCCTTGAAGAACAACACAAGGAC
>DMAO01000163.1 GCA_003446545.1 Sphaerochaeta sp. | reverse complement strand
TGAAAACCTTGACACAGATGCTTGGCTGACCGTTGCACGTGATAGTGCGGATATCGGGTACTGTTTCAATGGTGGTGTTGAGGGGGCTTCCCCTTCTGATGCTATCTCGTGGTATCGATGGAATTCCAGCATGAGCGGTAAGGATGAGGCCCCTAAGCAGTCTGGTGACAAAGTAAAGCTTCCCAGTGGAAGCTTTACCCTGGAGGAACTGACATGCATGCTCAATTCTATGCCTGCTGACATAACGTTTGTAGGCAAGGATGATACGGTACGGTATTTCTCGGAGGGGAAAGAGCGGGTATTCCCTAGGACCCGCAGTATTATCGGAAGGGATGTGGCTCACTGCCACCCGCCGAAAAGTCTGCATGTTGTTGAGAAGCTGGTAGAGGATTTTAAGGCTGGGGTGAAGGATGAAGAGTCCTTTTGGCTGCAGAGAGGGTCCCAGTTTGTCCTCATCCGCTACTACGCCGTTCGTTCTGAGGGTGGTAACTATCTGGGTGTCATGGAAGTGACTGAAGAGATATCGGCCTTGAGAAGCCTCGAGGGAAACAAGTTGCTTTCAGATTGAAACCTGTAGGCAAGCCTAGGTGAGGATTATCCTCTCTTGGGCTTGCTTTTTTTCTTCATAGTGTTGATGCACTCAATATAGGCGTATATCTGCCCTTGGATCTCCGAGTTCTTCAGTTCTCCTCGTCCAACCCAGTCCTGGCCTTCAAAGACAGTCAGGTGGTACAGTTCCCCTTCCAAATCAGTAACCTTCAGGTTGGCTATCTTGGTGCGGTTCTCCAAGAATTGTATGGTAGTGGTATAGCCGTCATGAAACGCCTGCTCTTCAGAGGTGAGTTCCAAAGATGTATCTGTATCTTGCATGTGTACTAATTCCTATCCTGATCGTACGGCCAACTTTTCAAAAAGCTGAGTCAGTTGCATACCTATTTCGTGGTTCTTGAGGGACTGAATATCTTTCAGAGCCCGTTCCTTATAGGATTGTGCAATGTAATCAGCTTTTTGTACACCGCCTAGGGTTTTCACCAAGGCTACAGCCTTGGTAACGGAAACCTTGGAAAGTGGTTTGTTTCTAGGGATTAAAAGAGCCGTTAGCTTTCTTTCTTGTTCGTTCATTTCTTGTTCTGCCTCGAGAGCGAGGAGCAAAGGGAGGGTAGGGATACCCTCCTTGAGGTCTTTGCCTGTAAGTTTGCCAAGCCTCTCTTTGTTTCCCACATAATCGAGGATATCATCCTGGATCTGGAAGGCCATACCCATGGCATAGCCGATCCGGTGGCAAACCATTCGTTCAATCTCTGAAAGTTTGCCTACTGAGGCTCCAGCATAGCAGGACAGTGCGAATAGGGAGGCTGTCTTTCCCCCGATCCTTCTGAAGTAGGTCGTCTTGGAAATAAAGAAGTTACCTTGGCCTGCATCCTGTTCCAACTCACTCTCACATAACCGGGCCAAGGCATTGGATACTATCTGGGTATTTATCATATCCCCACTCTCTTCAGCTGAGACAAGGGCTAGGGCACGAGCAAGCAGGTAGTCTCCTGCAAGCACAGCCTGCTTGGCCCCAGTCTGGGCAAAGAGGGTAGGTACGCCCCTGCGTGTCTTAGCCGAGTCTATGATATCGTCATGGGCAAGGGAGGCGAGGTGGATCATTTCAAGGACACTTGCAATACTGATGGCTTTGTCACGGTCAGATTCATCTCCCAGTTGTGAGCAGAGGAGCACAAGAGCCGGGCGCAACATCTTGCCACCCGACTGCACATGTGATCGTAACAGTGTACGTATAAAAGCGTGGGCATTTTCCACTGTTTTTTCAATGGTGGTCTGTACGCTTTGTAGCTCCTGCTTGAGTTCAGGTGCATGTTCGTAAAAATCCTGCATCCTATCAGTCCTGGTTCCTGGCTAGCTTGCGCTTCATCTGCTTTTTAGTGAACTCAGGTTCGCCCATGAACAGGTAGGTTTTCTTCGCAAGGGGGGTCTTGTTCCAGAGTTTCTTCAGATATGGCATGACCCAGTTATCCAGTCCGAAGGCTCGTCCCGCTCCTCCGAGCATCATGATGGAGACCGCCATGTACCAGAAGATTTCCTTGCCTGCCAGTGCCCCTATGAGAAACATAAACGAAAGGCCTAGGGAGACTATGGCTGCTGGGAAGGTAAACAGACCACCCAGGAAGCAGAGCCCGATCCCCACTTCTGCAAGTACGATCATGATCTGGAACAGGTAGGGTGCCTGAGATACAAACACGTCATTTATCCAGGTATAGAGAGCCAGAGGCTGTCCAAGGACAGGGGGTGCGAACTGCTTCACCGTCTCTGTCACTGCAGTGGCTGCAACCTCAGCTGTCTCTCCCCAAGCCTCAGAGGCCGCACCGACAGCATCGGCAGCACCCCAGTAGACCTTTGAGCCGGTGGTGTCTGAGAGCCACCCCTCGAAGATCTTGGCAATTCCTTCAATGAGCCACATCACCCCGAGGAACATCCTGAGGAACGTTGTCCAGTAGGAGGGGACCCTATAGGAGGCCAAGCCTCCGATGAGGGACCTCTTGTGTTTGATCTCAAGGATCTCATGCTTGAAATAGGTCCAGGCGCCATTGACGCCACACACGCCAAATTGGTAGTACATGTTTACCATATGCTTCATCGCCTGTGCAAAGAAACCGGAGAGGGCGATTCCTCCTGTATGGGAAACGGCGTACCTGCCACCAACGGAAACCATGTAGCCATGGAAGTTTGACTTGAAGGGCTTTGGAGATTCTGCCTTCTTCCCCAGTGCGCTCTTGATGGTGTAGATCACTCCATCTGTAGCGGTCTTTGCACTCTGCTCTGCGGCTTCCACTATCTGGGGGATCGGACGGTTGTTTTCCTGGAAGTACATACCGTCTCCAACTACATAGACGTTCTCATGGTCAGGGGACTGCATATACTCATTTACCAGCTTGCGTCCCATCTTGCCATCGGTAATGGACAGTTTCTCACCAAACTCAGTCCCACGCACACCACAGGTCCAGACGAGGGTCTTTGTCTTGATGACCTCCCCCCCCTTGATAGTGAAGCCGTCTTCGGTAACATTGGTGATGAGGGAGTTGAGCATAATCTCAATGCCCTGCTTGCGCATGTACCGTTCTGCCTTCTGCCTTGGGCCATCGGGCAACATGTTGAGGATCTGTCCAAGCGCCTCACAGTTGATGATGCGTACATCACTGCTGTCGAGCTTGTTTTTCTTACAGAGATGAGGAAGCCACTCTGCAAGTTCTCCAACGAGTTCCACGCCGGTGAAGCCGCCTCCGGCAACGACAAAGGTCAGAAGCTGTTTGCGTTTTTCGACATCTGCCTCCCTGGCAGCTTCCTTTACCATCATCTCGATGTGGTAGCGGATTGCTAGGGCGTTCTCTAGGCTCCAAAGGTAAAAGGCATGTTCCTTCACCCCTGGGATCTTGAAGTCAGCGNNCCGCCGGTACCTAAGATAAGCTGATCATATTGGTAGGAGCCCCTATCGCCTGTAAGTACCTGCTTGGTAAAGTCAATGTCTCGTATCTCATCCTGGACAACATGCACCATCTTGCCAGAAAAAATCCTGTCAAATGAGATCTTCACAGAGTTTTGTTTTACCCTGTTCCCTGCAACCTCATGCAATTCAGTCATGAGAATGTGATGTCTGTTGCGGTCGATCAGAGTAATCTCCACCTGATCTTGCATTTTCTTGAATGCCTTGTGCAGGTTTTTTGCAGCATGAACTCCTGCATACCCTCCGCCAAGGATTACGATACGTTTCTTTTCCATTTTCCTTTCCCTTTGAGTCGCGATTTCAGCAATGTTTCTCATCTCTGCTCCCTATAACAGGTATAAGAGCACAGACTTGCATACAATATAGACCTACACTATCATATTACTATGAAATAGGGCAATTGATACTATATTTATCTACTGGACTTTCTCATATTTTTGAAGTTTTGTAACCCTCTTCCCTTACGAATTCCGATGCATTGTACACAATATTCAGAGGAAATCCCAATTCTTTCCATGTGTAAGCAGGTAAAAAGGTACAATAATTCAAAATTCTTGATTTGTAATAGCATATAATACAATAAAATATAAAAGTTTCCTGAAAAGATTAATTTTTATTGATATTTTTCTATTGAAATATTGATGAATATCATCAAATGAGTATATGATTGGATATAAATGACTAGTGAATCGCTTACTGTCGAGGAGAACTATCGTATGAAAAGAACTACTAGATTGGCATTTTTAGCCATAATCTTGCTTATTGCCCTTGTAGCTGTGGGTTGTGCCAAGGAAGAACCTAAGACCGTAGCCACAGTTGCCAGTCCAGAGCCTAAAGCTACTATCGAGCCTACAACTTCAGGTCTTGAGGATGGTATATACTTTGCAATAGATAAAGAATTCGCCTCTTCCGGATGGAAAGAGGCAGTTACCCTTACTGTCTCTGGTG
>DMAO01000136.1:997-18286 GCA_003446545.1 Sphaerochaeta sp. | reverse complement strand
TATCGCTAGAGAAAGGCACATAGTAACTGTGGACAAAGTAGCACCAGATCTGGCCTGAGAGGCCCTTAAAGAGAGGATCATCCTCAGTCTTTAGGGTATTCCATCCCATGTGTGGTATCTTCTCCCCATTGTGGGGGATGAACTTCTTGACCGTTTCAGGAAATATGCCCAGGCACTGGGTATCATGCTCTTCACTGAAACTGCACATAAGTTGCATACCGAGACAGATACCCAAAAAAGGCTGCGTCAGAGTAGGCAGGAAAGTATCCAAACCACACCCTCGGAGGTAGGCCATTGCAGTCGAGGCTTCCCCTACACCGGGGAAGATTACCCTGTCGGCCTTTCTGAGTTCTTGTCGATCATCAGTTACCGTCGCCTCATAGCCAAGGCGCTTGAGGGCACACAACACCGAACGGGTATTGCCTGCGTTGTATTTGACAATTGCTATGTTCATAGTACCCCCTTGGTTGAAGGCAGTGAATCACTGTGTGGATACTTGTGCACAGCCTTTTTCAAGGCACGGGAGAAGGCCTTGAATAGGGCTTCCACCTGATGATGCACATTCCCCCCAGATACCTTCAGGGCCAGATTAGATTGGGAGGCGTCACTGAAGGACTTAAAGAAGTGCTGGACCATCTCAGTAGGAAAGGTGCCCACATATTCCCGGCTAAACGATACATCCCACAACAGGGAGGGACGACCAGAGAAGTCCAAGGCTACCTCAGCGAGCACATCATCCATGGTAAGCAACTCAAAGCCATAGCGACTGATGCCTCGTTTCTCGCCCAAGGCCTCACGTACCGCCTGCCCGAGTGAGATCGCTACATCCTCAACTGTGTGGTGTTCATCCACCACCAAGTCCCCCTGTGCATGCAATCTGATATCAAGGCCACTATGTTTGAGCACCTGCTCTAGCATATGGTCGAAGAAGGGAATGTGGGTATGAACCGAGCCCTCTCCTGTCCCGTCAAGGTTTACGGTCAGGGAAATCTCAGTCTCCTTGGTGTTTCTGATAACCTCAGAGGTACGTTGTTTTGCCTTGGAGTCATCAAGCAGGAAAGAAGCTATGGCGTTCCAGTTGTCACTGACAAAGATGCAGGTATCCTTAAGGTCATCATCCAGCTCACCTCTTTGCGACGGTGGGACAAACCAGATAGCCTTGCACCCTAGGTTATAGGCAAGACGCACATCAGTCTGACGGTCCCCGACCACCACTGAGTTGGCAAGGTCATAGTCACCATTGCGATACTTTTCCAGCATCCCTATCCCAGGCTTACGCCCCGGACAGTTGTCAGAAGGGAGTGAAAAGTCAATATGCAGGTCGTCGAAGGTGATCCCCTCCCCTTGTAGGGTTGCTAGGATTCTTTGCTGGGGCTTGTCAAAATCCTCCTGGGGGAAGGCGGGGGTACCCACCCCGTCCTGGTTACTGACCATGGCAAAATGGAAGGAGCTTTCCTTTCGTATCCTAGAAAGGGCACCGAACACCCCCGGGATGTATATGATCCTCTCATAGGTGTCAATCTGGTCCTCTATCACAATAATTCCATCACGGTCAAGAAACAGGACCGCCTCATACATCTTCCTATCCATCATGTTTCCTCATATGCGCCAAGGGCGGCCAAAAGCTTGTCATTCTCGCTCTTGCTTCCAATGGTAATCCTCAAGCAGTTCTCACAGTACAGTTCCCTGCTTCGGTTTCGGACAATAATGCCTTTTTGGGCAAGATAGTGGTAGAGATCATCTGCGTTGCCTACCCTGACTAGCAAAAAGTTCGCATCACTGCGAAAGAGCTTCACCACACAAGGCAGGGAAGCAAGTGCCTCTTCCATTCTCCTCTTCTCTCCCAGCGTAAGAGAGAGCACCTGTTGCACCTTATCAGCTTGTGCTAAATCCTTGAGGGCGAGCTCCTGAGAAGGGCCCCCCACATTATAGGGGTATTTCATGCTGGTGAGCACCTTGCAGATGGCTTCACTCGCTACTGCGATCCCTACCCTTGCATTGGCTAGGGACCAGCACTTGGAGAGGGTGCGCAACACCACCAGTTGGGGAAAGCTTGAGAGCAACGTAACCGCACTTCCCAAGGAAGAGAAGTCAAAATAAGCCTCATCGACAACGGTTATACCATCAAAGAGGGTACATACCCTCTCAATCTCTTCAAGGGAAAAGGCATTGCCCGTTGGGTTGTTGGGGGAGCAGATAAAGAGCAGCTTGCTCCTACCTTCCTCCATCCCACCTTCCCTCCGTTTTTTCTCTCGTTCAAGGAAGACTTCCAAAGCAGCGAAGTCGATGGCAAAGTCGGGGGTGAGGGGAACTTGTTCAACCAACACATCGTTGATATCGGCGAAGACACGGTACGCCCCATAGGTAGGACTCATGATGATAGCCTTATCCAACCCAGGGTTACAAAAGCAACGGAACAGGTTGTCGATGATCTCATCACTGCCATTACCTATCACCGTATTTGCAAACGGGAGACCCAAGACCTCGTCAAGGGCCTTTCGCACCTGGGTGCAGAGGGGGTCGGGATAGCGATTTCGCCCCTGGTCGCCGACAAAATCCCTCCAGTTCTCATTGGCATCGAGGTAGACCTCCGCCTCCCCGGCAAAATCATTGCGTGCACAGCTGTACGGAACAAGATTTGCTATGTTCTTACGAAGCAACTCTCTCATTTCTCTCCTCCCAATCGTATACGTACGGCATTGCGGTGGGCTGTAAGCCTCTCAGCTTCCGATAAGGTCACCAGTGTCTCACTAAGGTCTGAAAGCCCCTGCCTGCTAAGCGTCTGCACCGTAATCTTCTTCAGGAAGGAGTCGGTGCTTACCCCACTATAGGAATGCGCCCACCCGTTGGTAGGCAGGGTGTGGTTGGTACCGCTGGCATAGTCCCCTGCACTCTCACAGGAATAGGGACCAAGGAAGATGGAACCGGCATTGACTACCAACGCTTCCAACTCCGAGGGTTCCGTTGTGTTGATGATAAGGTGTTCAGGTGCATAGGTGTTCACCACCTTGGCAGCCTGAGACAGGCTCGGACAGACAAACGCATGCGAATGGGAAAGGGAAGAGAGAAGAAACGTCTGGCGATCAAGAGCCTTAAGCTGAAGGGACAGCTGCTCTTCCACCCTATCCAAAAATGCAAAGCCACCCTCCTTATCACCCAGTATGACCAGCATAGACTGGCTGTCCAGGCCATGTTCGCCCTGGCTGAGCAGGTCACTGGCAACAAAGGCAGGGTCGGCGTCCAAGGTGGCGACAACCATAACCTCACTGGGCCCCGCTGGCATATCTATGGCGCAGCAGGAGGTGCTAACCTGCTTCTTGGCCTCGGTGACATACTGGTTTCCCGGTCCGAAAATCTTGTCCACCCTGGGCACACTTTCAGTGCCATAGGCCATCGCCCCGATTGCCTGGGCTCCCCCAAGCTTGAATACCTTGGTAATGGAACACATCGAAGCTGCATAGAGTATGGCAGGATGGATCTTAGCAGAACCATCAGATGGAGTACAGAGCACCACATCCTTACACCCGGCAACCTGGGCAGGGATTCCCAGCATCAGGGTAGTGGAGATCAAGGGGGCGGTGCCACCCGGTACATAGAGCCCCACCCTCTGGATAGGCACAATCTTGCGTGAAAGCTCAATGCCCTTGGTAACGGTGAGCCTCTCACCCTGGGGAAGCTGGGCCTCATGAAAAGCGCGAATATTGGAAGCCGCTTCTGATAAGGCCCTTTTTAAGGATGATGGAACCAAGGACTCAGCTTCAAGGAATTCCTCCTTCGAAACAGACAGAGAGGTAAGCCTAGCCTTGGTGAACTGTTCCTCCAATGCGAACAGGGCAGCATCACCTTCAGATGCCACGCGGTTAAGGATTTGAGCCACCTGGTCCTGGACCGTAGCGTTGGTATCGCTTGATCGTCTTAAGAGACGTTCAAGCTCTCTTCCTTCTGGGGCATAATTTCTACTCAGATACGCCATGGCTCTCTCCTACTCAGTCATCTTCTCGATGGGGGTAACCAGGATGCCCTGGGCACCGAGGGCCTTAAGCTGTTCGAACACATCCCAGAACAGGTCCTCGGCAACAACAGTCTGGACCGAAACCCAGCCCTTCTCCATAAGACGGGTCACTGTCGGGCTCTTCATGCCTCCGACGATGCCAGCCACCTGGTCGAGATGCTCTTCAGGAAGGTTGAAGATGACATACTTGTAGGAGGTGGCCCTCATAACAGCGTCGATGCGAAGGAGCAAACGGTCCAAGATGGCACTCTTTGCATCGCTTCCCATCTTCTTACGGCCGATCATAACGGCTGTGGAAGTGTAGATCTTCTCCACCTCCCTAAGGCCATTCATCGCAAGGGTCGCCCCTGTACTCACCAGGTCACAGATGACATCGGCGATCCCAACTGCAGGGGTCACCTCAACAGAGCCAGAGACCTGTACGAAGGTGGCACTGATACCTTTTTCAGAGAGAATACCATTGAGGATGTGCGGATAGCTCGTTGCGATACGCTTCCCTTCCAAGGAAGAGAGACCCTGGTAACTGAAGTCATTGGGAACTGCGATGCTGAGCCGACACTTGGCAAACCCAAGGTCGCGAATCACTTCAAGGTCGATGGCCTGCTCGTCATACTCGTTGCGTCCAACGATACCAATATCGGCGACCCCATCACGGACGTACGAGGGAATATCATCATCACGGACATAGAGGAACTCCAAGGGAAAGTTCGTCGACTGTTCCTTCAGCACTCGTGAATCTGAGCCAAACTTTATCCCACACCCCTTGATGATCTCCAAGGACTTCTCACTCAGACGTCCACTTTTCTGAATTGCTATGCGTAACACCTGCTCCATTTTTTCCTCCCAGAAAAAAACAAAAGAAAAACCCCCGCGACATGCGGAGGTCTGTATATAGGTAACAGCGCCCACCTGTCTAAGGTCGGATAATCATGCCATGATGATGGATGCTGTACTGGTTCCTGTTCATAGCAGAACAATAATGCGAGAGGAGGGAATAAGTCAAGACCTATTCAGCAGTAGTGCATACTTATTCATTGGATATGCATGATGGCCGCTCTGAAAGTGCGGCCATCATGCTGTGAAGCTTCTTCCATTTCTTCTATTTCTTTCTTCCCTATCTTTTCCACAACCCTCTTTGGGTAGTCCTACACAATCTTCTTGTTGCCCTTTGAAAGGTTTGCAACAGCAAAAATGGAGGTTCCAAGGATAAGCAGGAAAGAGATTGCATTGATGACCGGCGTCGATCCGTCACGTACCTGCATATACATATTTATCGGAAGGGTTGCCTGTGACCCTACCAAGAAGATCGTTGTGTTGAAGTTCTCGAAGGACATCAGGAAAGCCATTGCTGCCCCTCCTATGATTGAAGGCCTCAGGTACTTCAGGGTAATAAACCATAGTACCTCTGCCCTATTGGCCCCCAGATTGTAGGCGGCCTCCTCCAGGGAGTGGTCGAACTTTTTCAGCCTTGCAGAGACAACCAAGGCGACTATGGTAGAGATGAAGGAAGACTGTCCGAGAACAACTAGGGGAAAGCCCGGACCAAGAAATTTGACGTAGATATCGAAATGATTCTCGATAAAAAGCCCTATCGTATTGGAGAACATCAGAATGGAGATACCCAGGATGACTCCAGGGATGACCAGAGGGGCTATCATGAGGAAATAGAGGGCTCCCTTGAATCGGAAGTTCTCCTGCTCGAAGAGAAAGGCAGCACAGGTTCCGAGGAAGGTGGAGACCAGCATAACGGCTACAGCTACCTTGAATGAGGTAGCGAGGCTCCGCAAATTGGTCTGGTCATGGAAAATACCATATTTGTCCGGTCCGTTGCCAAAGAACCAGTCAAGGGTAAACCCCTGCCAAGGAAGGGCTGGATACATGGAGTCGTTGAAGGCGAGTACCATTGTCACCACCAACGGGGCAAACAAGAAGATAAAATACAGGATGATGAAGAGTCTGAACCCGTACTGGTAGCGCTTTGAGGAAGGTAGGCTCCTGATCATTTGACCACCTCCTTCAGGTTTTGTTTGGTTAGCTTGAGGATGACCCAGATGATCAGCGAAGAGAGAGCCAACAGCAAGAAGCCAAAGGCCGCTCCTTGGTTCCAATTGAAATAGAGGATTATCTGGTTGTAGATCTGTTCGGTAAACCAGAGGGAGTTCTTCCCTCCCATCAGCGTCGGGGTAAGATAACTTCCGAGTACCAGCATGAATACGATTATCCCCCCATTGACGAGCCCTGAGGCACAATGTGGGATGATGATAGTCCTCCAGATGGCAATCTTTGAGGCTCCAAGGTCATAGGCAGCCTCGATTATAGAGTTGTCAAGGTCATCCATGACGCCAATGACAGGAACCACCATGAAGAGCATGCTGGTATAGACCAGGCCCATTATCATGGTGATGTCATTGTAGAGCATCTCCACAGGCTCCTTGAATAGGCCTATCGAAACAAGGAAGTGATTTAGGACCCCACTTTCCCTGAGCAAGATCATCCACCCATAGACACGGACAAGCTCACTTACCCAGAATGGGACAAGGATGAGGATCATCAGGGCTCCGGCTATCGTCTGTTTCACTATCTTGGATATATAGAAGGAGACTGGAAGGGCTATTACCATAACCAGAAAAGTAACGAGAATCGAGTATCCTGCGGTACGGACGAAGGTAAGCCAGTAGATGGGCTCCTTGAAAAAGGCAAGGTAGGTGTCAAAGGTTAACTTGCCAGTATTGGCCCTGGTGAAGGAGAGCCTCAAAAGCTCCAGGTGGGGCAGTACGATCAGAAGGAAAAGCCATAAGGCAACAGGGAGGAAAAAGAAGAAAAAGCCCCATTTGATATGCTGTCTATTCTTCATCATATAGCTTCCAATCACTGCGTTTGAAGCAGATGCTCTTGTTCATGTCCCAACCGACCTGTATGCGGTCTTTTGCCTTGATGTTGTCATACTCCCTAGTCTGGGGAAGGGCTATCACCAGCTCTTCCTCACTTCCTAGGGGTTTTACCAACAACCTGCTGTTTCCCCCATCAAAGAGGATGGAAGTGACATCAACAGGAAGGATATTGAAGTTTTCTCGTCCCTCTCCTGGGTTGATAATGAAAGCCTCGGGGCGGATGAAGAGGTCATACTCCTCCTGTTCGCTTGCTATCTCATACCTCTCAGAGAGCTTGAAATCAAAAGCATTGGCATACCGTGCCACAAAATGCCCATCAGCAGAAGAGCGGAGTGTCACCCGCAACTTGTTGTTGTTTCCCACAAACTGGGCAACGAACGAGGACTTAGGGTCGTGGTAGAGTTCCTGAGGAGTTCCTATCTGTTCAAAACGTCCGTTGTTCATCACCGCTACTGTATCACTCATGACCATAGCTTCGCTTTGGTCGTGGGTGATGTAGACAAAGGNNTCCCACTAGGGACTGCAAGCTCTTCAGCTCCACCTTCATATGTTCGCGCAGTTTTGCATCGAGGGCACCCAGAGGCTCATCGAGCAAGAGTACTGTTGGTTCCATGATAAGGCATCGTGCAATGGCAATGCGCTGTTTCTGCCCGCCTGAGAGTTGGCTGATCTGTTTTTTCCCTGATCCGGGCAGGCCTACCCTTTCCAGCAATTCCCCAACCTTCTTATCGACTTCAGGGCCTTTCTCACCTCTCCGACGCAATCCGAAGGCAATGTTCTCATGCACATCCATCATGGGAAAAAGTGCTAGGTTTTGAAACACCAGGTTTACCGGCCGTTTGTTCGGGGCGACCCCGTCCATGTTTTTCCCATTGAACAGGAGTGTTCCCCCATCAGGCTTGTAGAACCCTGCGATCATGCGTAGGAGCGTAGTCTTGCCACAGCCTGATGGGCCTAGGATTGAGAAGAACTTACCGTCCTCCACTTCGAATGATACCTGGTCGACTGCGGTGAAATCACCAAATCGCTTGGTGAGTTTCTGTACTGAGAGTGCACTATCCATAGTGTTGTTTACCTTGAAAGGATGCCAATAGCTGTTCTAGACAGCTATTGGCTATGATTTAGTCTTGTCTGCTACCGAGCAGCCTTTATCTTGTCCAGGGTCTTACCTTCCATCGCCTCGATCCCTGCAGGGACGGTTGGATACCAGTTGATGTTTGCCAGTACTTCTGGAGGCAGGCCACGAGTGAAGTTAGCCTTGATCTCATCATCGAGATAGTTCACTGCATCCTTGGAAGCTGTTCCATACGTCTCACGGTTGGTGAAGAACGCAGCATTCTTAGGTTCCAGCATAAAGTTGATGTATGCATAGGCTGCATCGAGGTTCTCACTCTTTGCAGGGATTGCAAAGGTATCTACCCAGGCAAGAGCTCCACTGGTCGGTGCTATATAGTCAATGTTTGGGTTCTCAGCATGAAGCTTCCATCCGGCCTGCTCCCATGCAGAGGCTGCCCAGACCTCTTCAGAACGAAGGGACTGTAGCAGTTGATCCCCATTGTCCCAATAGGTCTTTACCGAAGGCTTTCCAGCGATCAGGACTTTTTCCATCTCGTCGAGGAATTTCTGGTAGGCAACTGGATCGGAGTAGAGGGAGAAGGGATCATACCCAAGGGAGAAGCCCATACCGATAAGGGTAGGTCTCTTTAGACGGTAGGACACCCTTCCAGCATACTTAGGATCGAGTAGGTCCTTGAAGTCCTTTATTCCAGGTGCTTTTGCCTTGTTAATCACCAAGCCTTCAGTTCCATAGACGTGTGGCACTGCATAAGACTTTCCGTCGACCAACGTATTTTTCTTCACTGCCTCAAGCAGTGAAGCATCAATCTGTGCTGTATTCAGCCTTGAGTAATCGATTGGCTGGTAGATGCCATACTCCGCAACTACTGAAGAGATGCGGTCCTGTGAGGGCTGAGCAAGGTCAAAACCACCACCACGGGTTGCTCTGAGCTTACTGATCATCTCCTCATTGTTACTAAGTGTAACCTCTACCTTGTAGCCGGTCTCTGCAGTAAACTTGTCTAACAGTTCCTGCGGAGCATACCCTGACCAGGTTATGATGCGTAGCACTGGATTCTTGGTCTCTCCTGTTGCCTGGGCAAAAAGAGAACCGCCCAAAATAAAAAGAACCATTAGAACAAGAACGAATTTCTTCATACCGAATTCCTCCTTTAGGAATTTGAGGTACTCACTTTCTCTCACGCCAATATGGTTAACCAATACTTTTTAGTCAGTACCTCATGCACATGGTAGGCCCTAGTTAGGCTAAAGTCAATTCCAAATAACAAATCATGAAAATGTAAACTAGCCCGAATAAGATTTACATAGCCTTTGGACTCAGGATACCACTATATATAACGATCCATCAGTTTTCGATCCTTTCAGTCAAGCCACCATAGGTAGTCGGTTTTATGCATAGTGCATTTTCCAGCAACCGGAACAACAGCTTCCCCAAGGAGGTTGAGGTCCTACTATTGAGCCTGAACGTGAACTCATCCAGATACTACCCATAATGCTTTCTACTCACCGAACCCTGGTGGGTCTCTCGTCTTTGTCTATGGGGCATATTCTCATCGTATCCTCCAACGTTTATCATTGCCATATAGCATTCATCTATTTTTTAGAAGGCTCGAATGTATGCTTACAAAAAACTTCTAGCAGATTTCTTTCTATTGTAAGTGTCGGCATAAGCCCGTATAATCCACCCATGAATCGATGGCTGAACACAATTGAACATGAGTTGAACCGGGTGCTTCCCGAATCGTCTGACCAGAAGTGGATCGAATGGGTACTCGACAGTTCCGCCCCACCGACAGACACCACTACAATCGACCGGTTCAGTGAACCGGCACGGGACCTTATCCGACGGGGTGGCAAGCGGTGGAGGCCATTGTTCATGATGCTGACTGCCAAGATGCTGGGTGGCGAAAGGGCCTTGGCTCTGGCTGAACGCCTTGTCTCGCTTGTCGAATTGCCCCACAACGGTAGTCTGATTGTCGACGATATTGAGGACAACTCGGATTGGCGGCGCGGTGGACCTGCCATGCATATCCTGTATGGCGAGGATTTTTCGATAAATGCCGGCAATTTCCTTTACTTCCTGCCGACAAAAGCCATAGATGAAGCTGCGGTCGATGACAAGGTGAAACTACTGATTTACCAAATCTACGCGAAGTACATGCGCAGGATCCATTTGGGCCAAGGCATGGATATCTGTTGGCATCACCACAGGACCTTTCCCCCGGTACAGGAATATGAATTGATGTGCCGGTTGAAAACCGGGTGTCTACCCGCCATGGGATGCGAGATTGGTGCGGCTCTTGCGCTCGACGACCCGCAGGTGATCAGGAGGGCGGGGCATATCGCCGAGACTATCGGTGTAGGATTCCAGATACTGGACGATGTGATCAACCTTGAGAAAGGCAATCCGGGCAAGATGCAGGGTGACGATATCATCGAGAACAAGAAAAGCCTGCCCATCATCATATATGTCGAGGAGAACCCCGATCAGGTTGAGTACGTCATGGGCGTGTTCCAGGAAGCCAGGAAAGCCGGATACGACGGATCGACCACGTTGATCAAGGAACTCCTCGGGAAGATCCAGGCATCAGGCAGCCTTGCCAAAGCAAGAAAGCGTGCATTTACACTCTTCGAGGAAGCACTGCAAGAGATTCACACCCTGTATGCACCATCGGCCGAACGGGACATGCTGGTATCGATGGTGAACAGTTTCTTCTCGGCCTGAGGCGGAGGGGAGAATGTCATTGGCTCTAACCCCTTCTCTTGCTTTAAGTATAGCTAGCTTATACTCTTTAAGAAAATCTCGGCCTTTTGCTCCTCGAATTATATAGGGGAAGTTCTGTTTGGGTCCGGTGTAGCACTAGTTCTAGCGTCATGCAGCTTCTTTTTTTCGTCATTATCCTTGTCCCAAGGAAACTGTTGGTTCCAAGCCTCTCCGGTTTTACACAAAATAGCTTTTGTCAGAATGTACCAGACGTAATCAAAGGGATTCACCTTAGTAGCTTTTGCAGTTTCTATGAGTGAATGAAAGCCGTAGACAAGCGCCACATCCAGATAGATGGTTCATCCAAAGTGGTGCGCCAAAAAGGCAATCCCCGATAGTGAGATGATGGTAGCGGTGATGAGGAATATGGTATTAGCCAAAGATTACCTCCAGATATTTCTCGAATTGGTTGACGATCTCAAAGAAGAGGGAGCTGCAAGCGGCTCCCCATCCAATCCTTTTTCATGTATACGTATTCTTTATCTATATTTTATATCTGATCTTTTCCGGCATTCAGGGCTTTGACTGTTACTTGGTAGCCATCACCAAGTCGAGATCGATCTCACAGGCTACTGTGGGCATGCCACAACCCCAGTTTTCCAAAACCTTGGGATGGATCTCCCCAAATACCCCAACCTTTGTCTCACCCACCATGACTGCGGCACACCGGCCTTCTATGAAACGGGTATCGCCATCAAGAGAAGCAAGGCTAAACCCCTTACCAAGGAAATACATCAGGGTATTGACCAGTGAAGAGACCTCATTGAAGCCCATGACACTGTCAGAACTCAAAAAGCCCAGGTTGTTTCTGGTGGTGGTTCCACTGTTGTCCGTATCATCGAGGAAGGCTACCTTACCCACTTCAAAGATCTTATGGGGGAACGGAGCATGACCCGAGACACTCTCACTCTCCATCATGGAGGGGATGATCGAAGGGCGAACCATCTCGTAGTTCTCGCTCATCGGGTTTGCTATGGTGATGTACTGTTTCCCATCGACTTCCATATTGGTCGCATACTCACGTCTTGAACCTAGGTAGTTGTACACCATCTCCTGGAAGCCAAGGCCCACCATGATGTCCTTTACCTTCCGACCCATCTCTTCAGCTGCAGTGAGCCGTCCGACAGTGAAGTCCTGAGGCATCTCAGGCTCAAAGTTACCCAAACCGTATCCGATCATGATATCCTCTACCAGGTCTGCCGGATGGAGGAAGTCATTACGGAATTCAGGCACTGTTGCATAGATGGTCTCATCGGAGCAGAAGGCATAAATACCCATCCTCTTCAAGGAGGCCACAGCCTCTTCCCCTGTCATCTTCTCACCCAAGGTCTTATGGACCAGAGCGAGTGAACAGGAGATGGGTTCCTGGAAATAGTAGGGGACGGTAAGCTCTTTGCCAAACTCTGTCTCTTCAGGGAAGATTACCTTGACAGGGAGAATATCAAAGCCCAAGTCGCTCATATCGCATGCCATGATGGAGGCTGCAAGCAACATATCAGGAAGGTCGGTTCCACTAAGCTCAAGGAAGAGCTCATCATCACCTATCTCAACAGCACCAATCCTTGCACTGTTGATGACAGGGGGGAACGAAAGCGTTTCGCCATTATCATCGGTGATATAGGGAAAGACAGGACTGTCCGCAACGATGGGACCGTACTCCTTACCCTTAGGATGCTGGCTGCAGATTTCCCTGAGGGTAAGCTTTTCACTCATCCCCAAGGGTACGAAACTGGTCGTATCAGGGTCGACTCCCCTGTAGTGCACAGGGTACTTGATCAGAGAGGATCGGTAGATACCCATCGCTATGGTCTTGCGCTTGCGCCCGAAGTTAGAGCACAGTTTCTCCTGGCTCTGGATAAGGGCCTCAAGATCTTGCTCATCAATGGTGTGTCCCTTTGCAGCAAAGGCAATACCATAGGGTCTGACAGAGGAGACAGAGCTATGGACATGCAGCTCCCTACCCTCATTGTCAAAGGTCTCTTCCTCTGTCGAGCAGAAGTCATAGACTGGAGCTTCAACACCCCAGTACGCCTTCAAGAGGCGCGCTACTCCCGCAGCAGACCAGAGGTCCGGGCGGTTGGTGTCATTGAGCTCGATCTTGAGAAGGTCACCCTCATGGCCATCAAGCTCGGCCTTGGCAACAGGAAGCATCTCTTCGAGCTGACTATCGGTGAGGGTTTTTCCGACTTAGCCGTAGAACAGCTCCTCTGTAGTTTCAATCTTTGGCATTAGTTTCCCCTCCTGGTACGGACTGACTCGATGTTCGGGGTGAAGAGTTCACGCAAGTCATTCAGTCCGAGGTGCATCAGGGCCATACGGTCAATTCCCAGCCCCCAAGCGAGAACCGGAACATCGATTCCCAGAGCCTTGGTCACCTCAGGGCGGAAGATTCCGCTTCCACCAAGCTCGAACCACCCAAGAACAGGGTGCTTGATATGCACCTCGATGGAGGGTTCGGTAAAGGGGAAGTAACCGGGGACATACTTGACCTCTTCAGCCCCTGCGATCTCTTCTGCAAACATCTTCAACAGGCCCAACAGTGTCTTCAAATTCACCTCATCACCGAGGACGATGCCCTCGGTCTGATAGAAATCCGCACCATGTGTCGCATCAACCTGGTCATAGCGGAAACAGCGGGCTACCCCAAAGTACTTTCCGGGGACCTTTGCATGGGGAAGTTGTTTTGCAGAAAGGACGGTCCCCTGACTCCTGAGGACCTGGCGACGGGTAAACTCGTGGTCAAATGAGTAACGCCAGCCACGGCTCCCGGTCTTCCAACCATTTTCATGGGTCTGGGCAACCTGGCTGAGCCAAGGCTCCTCGATCCTCTTGCAGTGTTGGGGCTCTTTAACATAGTAGACATCATGGATATCACGGGCACTGTGGAACTGAGGCATAAAGAGCGCATCCCCATTCCAGAACTCGTTTTCTACCAATGGGCCGTCGAACTCCTCGAAGCCGAGGGCGCAAAGCTTGTCCTTGACCCACTGCAGATAGTTGCCATAGGGGTTGTGACGACCAGGGATGAGACGCGAGGTCGGGGCATTAAGGGCGTATGGACGGAATGCCCCAGTCTTCCAGCTACCACTTGAGAGCATATCAGTTGTGACGGAGCCCAGCTCCTCACCGGTGATGTTTTTCTCAAAGATAGCCTTGCGGGCTAGTTCACCATCACCAGTAAGCTGGAAGACAAGCTCTTCACGCTCTATCAACTTGAAGGGGGAGTTTGCAGCACCCCGCTTCTTGGAAATCTTCTGCATTGCCTGTTTTTCGTCAGCAGAAAGCGATGATTCGGCAATCTCGCCATCGAGACCTTTGGTAAGCAAGGAAGCGGCAACCTCAAGTTCCAAGGGGAGGAAATCATTTTTTCGGGTAGCCTTGTTCTCTTCGTTCATACAGACAACGTCAGATTTTGAGAGCTGGCCAAAGGCACTGCCTATCTCGCTTTTCTCCAGGTTGAGCTCTTGTGCTATCTCAGGAAGGGACTTTGGCCCATTGGCAAGCAGTCCAAATATACGCTGGGCAGGAGTGCCCTTCGCCTGCTGTTCCCTTCCAAAATCTGTAAGTTCATAGAACACACCCTTGGTGCGGCTTGTTTCGATCAGGTACCCCTTGGCACTCAACCAGCTGAAAGCCTGGTTGCACTGCCCTACTTTGTAGCCAAGCTCCTCAACGATGCCGTTCCCTGTAATGTTCTGACCGAGGGAAACGTGTCGGAGGAGGCGGACTTCCAGGGGATGTAAGTTCTTTACATCGATATCCATGCTGTTTTTACTCCTGTAAACCAACGCCGCAATGATTGCGGCGAAGTTGCCACCATTCTAGCGGCTACAGGGAAAAATGAAAAGGCTCTACAGGGCGGAAAAGGCGACGAACCGCAGTTACGACCTCTTCTTTTGTAGGAATGACCTGTTTTTCCAGCTCGGGGGAGAAGGGAACAGGGCTCTCCTTTCCACAGAGACGTACAGGAGGTGCGACCAGAGAGGTGAAGCTCAGCTCATCGGATGTGACCAGAGAAACCACCTCCGCCCCATATCCGCCTGCCTCAGGACTGTCATGCACAACAAGCAACCGGCCTGTCTTCTGCACCGAACGAAAAATGGTTTCCCTGTCCATGGGTTTGATGGTTGCCAAGTCTATGACCTCGACCTCAATCTCATCCTGGGAACTAAGGGTGGTGGCGGCATCGAGGCAGGTCATCACAGCATGGCTGTAAGAGACAATGGTCACATGGGTGCCTCGTTTTTTCACCACAGCCTTGCCCAAGGGCATGACATAGTGCTCATCCCCTACAGGACCGAGGTTGTCATATAGGTACTTGTTCTCAAAATAGAGCACAGGGTTGTTGCTGCGAATAGCTCCCTTGAGCAGGGCCTTTGCATCCCCTGGGCAGGAAGGGGCGACGATGATGAGACCCGGCACGTTGCCGAACATAGCCTCAAGACTCTGGGTATGTTGCGCCCCATGGCCAGTTCCACTACCAATAGGGGAACGAAGCACCATCGGGCAGGAAAGCTGGCCTGCACTCATGAAGCTGGTCTTTGCAGCATGATTGATGATGGGGTCACTGGCAAGGGTGAAGAAGTCCCCGTACATAATCTCTACTATAGGACGCATGCCAAGCATGGCAGCCCCTACGGAAAGACCTGTGAAGGCCTCTTCACTGACGGGGGTCTCGTGCAGTCGGGTAGGGTGTTTCTCATAGAGGGAGCCTGTGACCTTGAAGCATCCGCCATACTGTCCGATGTCCTCTCCAATGAGGTGGACTGCGCTGTCGCGGGTCATCTCCTCATCCAATGCCTCGCGGATAGCATCCCTATAGCTTGTCCTACGGGTCATCTTTCCGTTTGGGATATTCGACTCGGGAGTATCCTCAGGGGCGAAAAGATACCCCATCGCCTGCTCCAGGGTAAGCACAGAAGAACGAAGAGCCAAGGAGGCCTTGGCTGCCTCGTCTACCTTTGTCCTTGCATCAAGGATTATGGAAGCGACATCCTCTTCGGTGAAGAGGGAGCTCGCTACCATATCCTTGCAAAAGAGTGTGATGGGGTCTCTCTGTAACCAAAGGGACTCCTCTTCACGACTCCTGTAGACACAGCTGTCACTCTTTGAGTGGCCACATTGGCGGTAGGTCTTCAACTCAAGGAAATAGGGACGGCTAGTCTTTCTAATATAATCGACGGCCTTCTTGGACGCCTTGTAGACAGCCTCAACATCATTACCGTCGACGCATGCATACTCGATATTGTAGCCTTCAGATCGCTTTGCGATGGAATCTGTACTGACCATCCTATCGCTGGCAGCACTCATACCATAGCCGTTGTTCTCACAGAAGAAGAGCACTGGCAACGCCCACACTGATGCGAGGTTCATGCACTCATGGACTGCCCCTCGGCTGGTAGCACCATCACCAAAGATAGCTACACTTATTGCTTGGCTATTCTGGTGTTTGAGGGCGAAGGCAAGGCCGATAGCAAGGTTGACCCCACTTCCCACCACCGCTGACGATCCTGCATTGAAGTGCTGCACATCAGTCATGTGCATGGAGCCGCCAAGGCCCTTGCATATCCCGTCTGCAGAGCCGAACATTTCGCTGAACATTTTCCGCTCGTCAGTACCGCGCGTGATGGTATGCCCATGACAACGGTGGGTCGGAACGATCCAGTCCCCCTGGTCCAAGGCAAGGGAAAGACCAGCTTGCGTGGCCTCCTGTCCGATGGAAAGGTGGGTGGTACCGTGCATTTCCTTGTATTTGAAAAAGATATCTATCCGTTCTTCGAAATGACGCGAACGAACCATCATCGAGAGTGCTTGGTGCGCCTGTTCTTGTGAAAAAAGCATTGTCTGCCCCTTGGCAGGATGTGTAGTCCCGCCCTTTCAAGTCCCTTAGGACCTGAAGCTATGGTATGTACGTACCAAGTAGACTATTGCTTGGCGAGGACCTTGTCAATGAAGCCGATGTATACGCTGTGGAAATCCCCGTCCTTATAGCGATTCTTAAGTTCAGGGAGAACAAACTGGGAGGTATCCACCTGCATGACCGAAGCTTTCGTACAGGATAAAACCAACGAAGCCTGCTTGAAGGTTACACGTTCAGCACCCGTTTGTGCAGGAATAAACTCCGGGATCAAGCCGGTGGCAGCAACCTTGTCACTATCCCTTCCACTGTGCTGACCGCACCACAGCAGCGTATCCTTCATTTCAGGTTCCAGAAAAGAGCAGGTAAACCCTTCAGAATTCTCAAGAAACTTGTGTGTATGCCTACTTGCCTTCACATAGAGCGTTACGATGTTTCTTCCCCATAACACCCCCATGGAACCCCAGGAGGCGGTCATGATATTGAAATTGTCAGGACTCCCTGCAGTAATAAGAAACCCATCCTTGCCTATAGCAGTAAAGGGATTCATCTCTAGAATGTCCGCAGGTACTTCAACAAACATGGCTGGCCTCCTTGTGGCACTTTCAGTGTAACTTCTGCCTATACCCCGGTCAAGTGTACGTAGAATGAAAGGTATCAATGCCTCAGGGCAAGCCCTGGAAAGAGG
>DMAO01000136.1:0-922 GCA_003446545.1 Sphaerochaeta sp. | reverse complement strand
CTCTCGCTTCGTTGGGGAATAAACACCATTCTCCTAGGCTCTCTTAGCCCTACCCAACATTGACACTCAACTCTTTTTCGAGTATTCCTTACCATATACAGACATGGTACAAACAGGGAGACCTGTTTCGTTGAGGAGGCCCAATGAATGATTCCCTCGCAATCCCTGCTTTGACAGAGGATCTTGCTCGTGTTCTTATTGATGCAGATACGATTGACCGCAGGGTCAACGAACTTGCACGGAAAATCAGCTCGGATTACGCTGANNACTCTCTTGTTGGTCGGAGTCCTCAAGGGCTCCTTCATCTTCACCGCAGACCTTGCCCGCAAGCTAGCGGTCAACCACGTGGTGGACTTCATTGCCCTCTCTTCCTACCAGGGAGACCAGAGCGGCAACGTCCGCCTGTTGATGGATACCCGGGAGAATATGAACAACAGGCACGTGCTCATCATTGAGGACATCCTGGATAGCGGCAACACCCTCGACTACCTGATCCGCAGTTTCAAGACCCGTAACCCCGCATCGGTAAAGACAGCGGTCCTTCTGGACAAGCCAGAGAGGCACTGTGTACCGATTACCATCGACTATCTGGGCTTTACTATCCCTGATGTCTGGGTTGTTGGCTACGGGCTCGACTATAACGAACAGTATAGGACCCTTCCCTATATAGCAGAGATGTATCCACAAGCCTAAACGCCAAGGAGCGCACAGAGATGGACAGTAAGAAGTTCTACGTAAGTTACAATTCGGTTCACAAGTTGGTGAAAGATCTAAGCGAACAGCTTATTGCCACCGGTTTTGACCCCGATGTGATCGTCGCGATCGGAAGTGGGGGGTTCATACCCGCCAGAATCATGAAGACCTTTATCAACCGCCCTATATATGCAGTGGGAATATCCTACTATGGCCTTGATAACAAGCA
>DMAO01000105.1 GCA_003446545.1 Sphaerochaeta sp. | reverse complement strand
AAGAATATATGATATAACTGTCATATTGTGACAGTTTCGTCATATATTTAGGTTAATATGGAGAGTATCGGATGAACAGGTTGGTGAAAAGAATTCTCGAGACTATACCGGTTCCCGTTTTCACAACACTGGAAATTTCCTCTCTTGTCCCCGGTTCTGCAAATACCCGATACGCATTGGTCAAGCGATCTATCGCCGACGGTGACATCATCCACATCAAGAGAGGCCTCTATACCTTGGCCCCGCTGTATCGTAAGGGTACGGTAACCCCATACTCGGTTTCACTCATGATTCTCAGTCTCTCCTATATCAGCCTTGAGACAGCCCTAAGCACCTGTGGATGGATCCCTGAAGCGGTCAGGACCGTTACCGCGGTGACATCCCGCCCTTCCACAGAATTCATAACACCGATCGGGCATTTCACCTATGAGAAAGTTCCCCAGAAAACTCTGTTTGCTGGTGTTGAAAGGCTGCAGGATGCTTCGGGAAACGTATGGTTCCAAGCAACACCTTTGAAAGCACTCGCTGATTATGTGTATCTTCATGGGTATGAGTGGACTTCTAGCTTACCACTTAGAGAATCTCTGCGTATCGATGAAGAGAGCTTGCGTGAGATTGCAGAGAGCGATTTTCTTGAATTGGAAGGCAATTATGCAAACCGACGAGTAGTCAGGTTTCTCAAAGGATTAAGAAAGGAGCTGTTCCCATGAGCATAAGAATGATTGAACAGAAGCTGAAGTCATATACCGTATCTTCTGAGATTGAAGAGATGCAGGCCTTGCGGGAAATAACCCAGGAGATAATTCTCGCATCATTGGGAAAAACCGGCTTCTTCAGTCAAGCCACATTCCAAGGAGGAACCTGCTTGCGCATCTTTCATGGACTCAATCGCTTTAGTGAGGATTTGGATTTCACACTTTTGGAACCAAACCCTGAATTCGCATGGCAAGAGTATCTTGGGCAAGTGGTAACCGATGTGGCCTCATTTGGCTACCAGATGGAAGTGACTGATAGGAATGAGACCAAATCTACAGTCAGGCTTGCATTTCCCAAAGACGAGGCTGTTGGGAAAATCCTACAGCTACGGTATGCAGGAAAGACAAAGATTCTTGAAAAGATCCGAATCAAATTGGAGATAGACACCAACCCACCATCGGGCGGTCAGAATGAGTTGAAGTATATGGATTTCCCCTATCTATCGCCAATCTCTGTACAAAATCCTGCCACCTTGTTCGCAGGTAAGATTCATGCATTGTTATGCAGGAAATATGTGAAAGGACGGGATTGGTATGATTTCATATGGTACACTGCCAGAAAGACTCCTGTGAATTACCTGTATCTTGAAGAGGCATTGCACCAATCGGGACCTTGGAAGGATACGAAGGTCCATGTTGACAGGACTTGGCTTCGTGATGCATTGCACCAAAGGATCACAAGCATCGATTGGAGAGAAGCAGCAAATGATGTCAGGCGCTTCATCCCAATCAGCGAACAATTTTCCATAGATCTATGGAATACAGAGGTGTTTATCCAACAACTGGATAAACTGTAGAGCCGATTCCCCACTGCCTTGAGGGTAGTCTCATCCTAGGTAAACACCCTAAGCTACAGCTTCTCCACCCACACCTCATTGATGGGAAACTCCTGAGAGAGGCCCTTCTGCTCGAAACTGGTGGTCGGCCGCCATTCCCTCGGAGGGGCAAAGCCCCCATAGGGGTTGGTAAGGGAAGGGACCTGTGCAAACACCTCCAGCATCTGGTGGGCATACTCTTCCCAGTCGGTGACGCAGTAGATGTACCCACCTTTTTGTAGCTTACTTGCAAGCAGCATTGCCAACGGTACTTGAATGAGTCGTCTTTTCTGTTGTTTCTTCTTTGGCCAGGGATCAGGAAAGAAGATATGGAAGCCTGCAACCGAGCCATCCGCAATCATGTGGGTAAGAACCTCAACTGCATCAAAGCGCATTATGCGTATGTTAGGCAGGTCATCCTTACCGATGAGGTTCAACAGCTTGGCAAAACCCGAGAGGAATACCTCCAAACCGAGATAGTTGTATTCACTTCGTTCCTTGGCGATCCTATGGGACGTGGTTCCCATCCCAAAGCCAATCTCGATGATTACAGGCTTGTCATTGCCGAAAACCTCTTTGGGATCAAGAATCTCTCTCTGAAACTCTAGGGCATGGGTCGGATAATACTGGCGTAGGGCCTCCACCTGGAAAGGCTTGAGACCGGCTGATCGCAATACAAAGCTCTTAATGGTCCTAGGGGTGCCAAATTCACGATCCTCCACCTTTGACAGGGAAGGGATCTCATCAAAAATGGTATCCATCAAACCTCCTACAACAGCCGCTGCAACTGTTCCATAAGGAACAGGGCCTTGTCACGCAATGAGACTGCATCAATCTTGACATACATGAAATTCATCCGTCTGGGATCGAGGTTGACACGCTTGTTGCTCAGGGCAATGAGGGCCATTACCTTCTCTACATTCAGCTTGGCTACCCTGCCAAACTCCAAGGTGACAGTGCCCTTGCGGTCCGTCAGATGCACAATGGAGAGTTTGCGGCAGAGTATCTTGATCTCAGCGATATATAGTAGGTTCGCGACCTCTTCAGGAAGAGGTCCGAATCGGTCTGCTAGCTCACTATTGAGCTGTTGCAGGCTTTTTTCATCAGCTATGGAGGCTATCTTACGGTAGATATCGAACTTGACCTGGGGTGCCTTGATATAGGAGTCGGGAATGAACCCTGTATAATCGAGTTCAAGGAATACTTCCTTCTCCTCTTCCCGCTCACCACCCTTCTGCAGGTCTGCGATCGCCTCATCAAGGATCCTGATGTACATGTCCAGCCCCACCGAAGCGAGCTGCCCGCTCTGCTCCCTTCCTAGGAGATTGCCCTTTCCCCTGATCTCCATATCCTTCATGGCAACCTTGAAGCCAGATCCCAGCTCTGTATTCTCGCTGATGATCTTCAGACGTTTGACCGCTATCTCACTGAGAGCGCTTCCCTGAGGGTAGAAGAGGTAGGCATAGGCCTGGCGGTCATTGCGCCCCACCCTGCCGCGCAGCTGGTAAAGCTGGCTCAGACCATAGCGGTCTGCCCGATCGATGATGATGGTATTCACATTGGGGATGTCGATCCCGTTCTCAATGATGGTCGTCGATACCAAAACCTGGATGCCCTGGTGGACAAAACGCCGCATCGTATCCTCAAGCTTTGAGCTGTCCATCTGACCATGGGCACTTTCTATGATAAGTTCAGGCAGGTTCTGTGAAAGCTGATTCACTACATTCTCGAGGGTCTCGATCCTGTTGTGCAGATAGAAGATCTGCCCACCACGGGCGATCTCCTCGCGTATGGCGCGGTAGATGACGTACTCATCATACTCATCAATAATGGTCTTGATGGGCATCCTGGCTATGGGAGGGGTGGTAAGCAGCGACATGTCACGAATCTTCAGCAGCGACATGTACAAGGTCCGCGGGATGGGTGTTGCGCTTAAGGAAAGCGAGTCGATGCTCGTCCTCATCGTCTTGATGCGTTCCTTGTCCTTCACCCCAAAGCGTTGTTCCTCATCTACGACGAGCAAACCAAGGTCGCGGTAGAGAATATCCTTTTGCAATATCCTATGGGTACCGAAGAGTATGTCCACCTTGCCTTCGGCAACGGCAAGCAGGGTCTTTTTCTGCTCTTTCTTGGGCACGATTCTTGACAGGTGCGCACACCTGATGGGAAAGGAACCCACTCGCGTGAGAAAGTTGTCATAGTGCTGTTCTGCAATGATGGTCGTAGGCGCAAGAAATGCCACCTGTTTGCCCCCCATGACAGCTTTAAAGGCGGCACGGAAGGCTATCTCAGTCTTCCCATAGCCGACATCCCCACATACCAGACGGTCCATGACCATCGGCTTCTCCATATCTTCCTTGATGTCCTCAATGCAGGTCAGCTGGTCAGCTGTCTCATCGAAAGGAAAGGAAGCCTCGAACTGCAACTGCCAGTCGGTATCCTTTGGGAAGGAAAATCCGATACTGTTCTTGCGCTTGGCATAGAGGGCGATAAGATGCTTTGCCAGGTCCTCAGCACTCTTTCGGGCCTTCTTCTTCTTGTTCTCCCAACCCTGTCCTCCGAGTGTATCCTTTCGGGGTGCACCCTTTTCACTACCTATGTAGCGCTGGACCAGGTTAGCCTGCTCAATGGGAACATAGAGCATCTCACTGTCGGCATACTCTATCTTGATGAAGTCCCGTTCACGGTCAAAGCTGGAGATACGGTCGATCTTGACGAACTGGCCCACCCCGTAGTTCACATGAACGACATAGTCGCCTTCATTGAGGTCGACAAAGGAGTCCAGCGGAGATGACTGGGTATGTTGCAGTGTCTTGACTACCTGACGACGACGACCGAAAATCTCATGTTCGCAGATGGCTATGACCTTCTCGCTAGGGATGGAGAAGCCTCCTGATATTTCCTGGGTCTCCCACTGGAGGGTAGGGAAATCACTGAGCATTTGCATAAGGCGTTGCTTTTGCAGCAGATTCTCGGAAAATATCGTTATCTGCCATCCATCCTTTTGCAGGCTCTGAAGCTCTTCCTTGAGCAGGACGAAGTTGCCAAAATAGGAACGAGGCCCACCAATATCATATGAGTAGACATCCTCCTTTTGCCCCGAGATGTCCACCAGCGTAATAGCCTTGGGCACACGCTTCTGGAAAGCGGGGAAATCAAAGAGGAGCTGGTCTGGCTTCAAAGCCTCACGGTCTTCCAGAAACGCCTCACGGTATAGGGCCTTTGCCTCGAGAGTGAGACTGTGATAACTGGTGGCTAGCCTCTGGTCGCCGACAAAGCAGAAGAAATCATCCTTGGAAAAATACTCCTCGATGGAAGAGGTAAGCAATTTGGCGCTGGAAGCATCGACTAAGGAGAGGGAGAAGCTGCCCACCTTTGCTGTGGTCTCCTGGGTGACAGGGTTGAAGATACTAATCTTGCCTACCGTGTCCCAGTCTGCATAGATTCGGTAGGGGCTCTCACTCTCATAGGGAAAGATATCCATGACTTCTCCCCGTACGGAGAACTCCCCGGGGCCACTGGTTGCTACAGTATTGATGTATCCTGCCCCTCCTAGCTCCTCTGCAAGCTTGATTGGGTCGAACGGGGAATTGATTCGGATAGACAGTTCAGCGTCCCCAAGGGCCTTAGGGGAGACCACCTGGCTGACAAAAGGCCGCAGGTGGGTGATGATGATGCCATGAGCACAATCCCTGATCGAGGAAAGCCGTTTCAGCTGTAAGTATTCAATATCATCGCCGGTAAAGGTTGAGTAGAGCTTCCTGCCATGGCTGGGAAGGTAGATGGTCTTCACCTCCTCCTTGCTCAAAGGCGTCTGCATGACGCTCTTGGTATCGATGCGTAGGCCGTTGTCCTTAAGCAGGGCTAGGGCGCTCTCTTCTGTGGGGCAGATTACCCAGATACGCCTCTTTTCGCGTCGGCTGAGCAGACGCAAAAAGAGAGCCAGAGGGTACCCTTCGAGGCTCTGGACAGAGAGAGATGGAACTCCCGAGGCATACGCCTTGTAGGCAGGACTGCTTTTGATATACGATTGAACGATCGTGGCGATAGGCATTTGCATAAGCGCCATTACCCTATCATGAGCAAGAAGGTTATGCAATAGAATGGAATTACAACTTGACAGTAAAAAACTCGATATACTCGCAAAGGCTGTAGAGGATGCCGGCCTCTATGCCAAAGAGCGGCAAAGAGAGATTCATCGGGCCTACAAGACTGACGGTTCGGTCATCACCGAGACAGACCTTTCCATCTCCAAGAGGATTCTATCAGTAGTCAGTTCCCTCTTTCCCGAAGCGAACATCATCAGTGAGGAAACCCTCACTACCTTTAGTCTGGAAGCACCCTACACCTTTGTCCTGGATCCCATAGACGGAACCGACGTCTACTCCCAAGGCCTCCCCTCCTGGGCTGTTGCCCTGGGTGTCCTGGACAAGGATCGTAAGCCTGTTGGGGCTTACAT
>DMAO01000015.1 GCA_003446545.1 Sphaerochaeta sp. | reverse complement strand
TTTTCCGTATTGAAACTGTGTATCCAGTTTCTGGAACTGGCTCTGTACATCGGTTCCTGACATCGCGAACCACCTCCCAAGTGTCCGAGATGCGATGTTTCAATCATTTCTGTGTATTTTGGGTCTCCTGTTTTGAACTTGCCAACAGTGTTATTGTGTTTTATCATGATAATCAACAACAATATTGGAGATTATCATGAATGACTATACTGATAGAATTCTTTCGATCGCCCCGATAATCGCCCGCAAGTCGCTTTTTCTGTTCGGGCCCCGGCAAACAGGCAAAACCTCCTACATCCAGAATCAACTTAAAGAGCAGATTGCATTCTCTTGGAATTTACTCGACGGGCGACTCAGATTGCAGCTGGAAGCCAACCCCTCCTTGCTCAGGGAGGAAATTGAAGCCAACGGGATTACCAACAGTGTGGTGTTCATTGATGAAATACAAAAATGCCCTCAGTTACTGGATGAAATCCATACGCTCATCGAGGAGCGTAGTATACGCTTCCTCCTCATAGGATCAAGCATACGGAAACTTCGACGAGAAGGAGTAGACATGCTTGGAGGACGTGCCTTGCAACGTAACTTCCATCCATTCGTTTACCAAGAAGTGAAAAACGCCACAAATGGCATCGTGTTTTCCTTGGAACGGTTGTTCGAGCGGGGGATGATCCCTTCCCTGTATTATTCTCAAGATATTGAGGAAGACCTTGGAGCCTATGTCAACATATACCTCACCGAAGAAATTGCAGCCGAGGGATTGGTCCGGAATCTGCCTGGTTTCGCTCGGTTCCTGCAAGTCGCTGCACACACCAACACCCAGCTGGTCAACTATGCGAATATTGCAAGCGATGCCCATATTCCTGCCCAGACAGTTAAGCTCTGGTATCAAATCCTCATCGACACCCTTATAGGTTATGAGGTTCCCCCCTTCACCGCTACAAAAAAAAGAAAAGCCATTGGCACCTCAAAGTTCTATCTTTTCGATATCGGTGTAGTCAGAGCTCTTCGTAATCTCTCTGCTCCCGATGAGGCGAGTACGGAATTCGGCGAGTTCTTCGAGCATTTCATCTGTATGGAGCTCAAGGCTTGGATTGATTATACCACCCCAGGTAGACAGCTCACCTATTGGCGCGCGACCGCCGGACAGGAGGTGGATTTCCTTGTGGATACCGAACTCGCCATTGAAGTGAAAGCTGCTCGAACCATTTCGGATAAACATCTGAAAGGATTGCGTGCCTTACGAGAGGAAAATCTGGTCAAACGATATATTGTCGTTTGCCGCGAAGAGCGGCCCCGTATCCACGATGGCATTGAAATCCTACCCTGGCGGTATTTCCTTGACCAACTCTGGGGAAATGTGGAATAGGTTTATCGGGCCATGTTGCCGATAGATAAGGACACTTGAATTGGAATGTTTTTCCAAGGTAACACACCAAAAAAGTAACTTCTCTATTATTGAAATGAAAACAGAGTAGGTATACTGCTCTTCCCCCTTGAACACGCTCCCTATTCTTGCTATTATCGGAACGCATCCGCTCTGATAGCTCAGCTGGATAGAGCACTTCCCTCCTAAGGAAGGGGTCGGGCGTTCGAATCGCCCTCGGGGCAGCAATAACCCTTGCAAGAGAATCTCTTGTGAGGGTTTTTCTTTGTCCAGCCAAGTGCCGCATTATTCACAAATATTCCAATCCATCCACTCCTCTCATTTGCTTTTCTCCTACTGCTCCACTATACTTTAGGAAAGAAAGAGTTGGAGCACAAAGAGCTGACAGGTATTCATACCTCACCACTAGCAAAATTCATACATCCGATCACTCCTCCTCTTTCACCTTAAAGGAGACTGCTGTGAACAAAGCCCATCAAGACTCGACAGAATCAAAACAAAATCATACAGAAAACATGAAACATGACCATCATCAGGGCCATGACCACCATTCCATGATGGTCCAGGACTTCAAGCGAAGGTTCTTCATCTCCTTGGTTCTCACTATCCCAATATTGGCACTCTCACCCATGATCCAATCATTCATGGGAGTAGACTGGGCCTTTGCGGGATCCTCATACATCCTGTTTGCCCTCTCTACGGTCCTTTTCTTCTATGGAGGCAAACCCTTCATCACAGGGGCAAGGGACGAGCTGAAAGAGAGATCCCCTGCTATGATGACACTCATTGCCTTTGCCATAACCATCGCATACCTCTACAGCACCGCAGCTACGTTCTTCCTAAAAGGCACAGACTTTTTCTGGGAACTGGCAACCCTAGTTGCCATTATGCTCCTGGGGCATTGGATCGAAATGAAGTCGGTCATGGGAGCCTCCCGGGCTCTGGACGAACTGATAAAACTCCTGCCCGAAGAAGCCCATCTGATCCAGAAGGACGGAACTACCATCGATGTTGGGGTAACAGAATTGAAAACTGGAGAAGCCATACTGGTAAAACCAGGAGAGAAGATTCCCATCGATGGTGAAATCTTTGAAGGCACCTCTGAGGTTAACGAAGCTATGGTAACCGGAGAATCGGTTCCCGTAGCAAAGGCCAAAGGATCTGGAGTCATCGGAGGCTCCATCAATGGGGACGGCCTACTCAAGTTCACCGTCAGCAAAGTGGGCGATGATACCTTCCTATCACAGGTAAAGCACCTGGTGGAAGAAGCACAGAATTCAAAATCAAAAAGCCAGCGGTTGGCAGACATTGCCGCAAAATGGCTCTTCTATATTGCAGCAAGCTCTGGCATCATCACCTTCATAACCTGGATGTTCATCAGAGGGGACCTTGCATTCTCCATTGAACGGGCTGTGACAGTCATCATCATCTCCTGCCCCCATGCCTTAGGTCTTGCCATACCACTGGTAAGCGCCATCTCCTCCAGCATTGCTGCAAAGAACGGCCTGTTGATAAGGAACCGACTTGCCTTTGAACAAGCACGGAACCTCGATGCCATTGTCTTCGACAAGACAGGAACCCTCACTAAAGGTGAGTTTGGGGTTACCGACATGCACCCTATCGACATATCTGAAGAGCAGTTGCTCACCATCGCCTACTCCGTAGAGACAAACAGCGATCATCCGATAGCCCAAGGAATTGTCAGAAAGGGAGAAAAGCTCTCCCTCAAGGCCAAGAAGGTCTCTGACTTCCAGAGTCTGAACGGAAAAGGATTGGAGGCAACCATTGAAGGGAAAAAAATACATGTGGTCAGCCCTGGCTATCTGAAAGCTGAAAAGATTGCCTTTGATGAAAAGGCATACGAGCAACTTGCCTCTCAAGGTAAGACCGTAGTCTTTGTAGTGGAAGATAAAAAACTCCTAGGGTTCATCGCCCTAGCTGACCAGATACATGACCATGCAAAAAAAGCCATCGAGCAAGTGAAAGCTATGGGAATTGAGCCAATTATGCTTACTGGTGACAACCAGAGGGTTGCCTCGCATGTTGGCAAGGAACTAGGTATAGATACCATCTTCTCTGAAGTGCTTCCTGAAGACAAAAACAAAAAGATTGAAGCATTACAAAAACAAGGCAAGCGCGTTGCAATGATCGGCGATGGGGTGAATGATGCCCCTGCCCTTGCCACATCAGACCTTGGTATTGCAATCGGGGCAGGGACCGATGTTGCCATTGAGACAGCAGATATAGTCCTGGTGAAAAGCGACCCCCTGGACATAGTGAACCTGCTCAAGCTGGCTAAGGCAACCTACTCCAAGATCGTACAGAATCTCCTATGGGCAACAGCCTACAACGTCGTTGCCCTGCCCTTGGCTGCAGGAGTACTCTACAACCAGGGAATCGTCATCAGTCCCGCCCTAGGTGCCGCCCTGATGTCCTTAAGCACCATCATAGTGGCCATCAATGCGAAGCTGTTGAAGATCAAATGAAAGGTATCAATACCCCAGGGCAAGCCCTGGTATCTCACCTTGCTTTCCCCTCCCTCGCTCGGTANNACTCTCGCTTCGTTGGGGAATAAACCCGATCTCAGGTTTTGCTTCCTTTCCACCAACAACAAAGAACCGCTACCCAATGGTAGCGGTTCTTTGTGTTTCACTTCATTCTTTCATTCTTTCATTCTTTTTTTTCATTCGTTCATTCTTTCAGAGAATCTTTCATCCAGTCTCACCTATAAACTGTAGCTGTAGCCGTTCCCGCTTTCAGCTATGGCTACCCTGCAAGAATATACATCTCAACAGCCAAGAGTACTACTATGATCAGTACAAGGCTAAAGACAAGCCAGAACTTCTTTCTTTTGCGTTCGAGTGCCTTGGCAACCGTGTACACAGGCTTCTGCTGCTCTTTTTCCAGAGCCTCTTGCTGAAGACGTTTCTGTCTGGACTCTTCCTTCTTCAGCTCAAGCTCGCGCTTCAGCTCATCGGCAGCCACCTGCTTTGCCTCTTTTTCCTTCAGGTCAATATAACAGCGGCTACAGAGGACGAACCCTTCACAGTCAACCAGCTCGTCATAATAGCTTTCGTTACACTCGGGGCAGACATAGCAACGCATGAGCTTGCCTTCCTCCACCAGTTTACAGACGACCATCCTATGGGAAACAGGTGCACGCTCTTCAGCGGAGGCAAACAGTTTTTTCCACCAGGGTAGCTTGGGAAGCCTATCGGGTTCTTGTTCAAGCTTATCTGCCAGGGCGACAATCCTCTCACTCAGACCTCGGTCTTGGGTGATGAGCATCAGATTCTTGTTGGTGCCAATGCTGGCAAACAGCTCCACCAGATGGTCATCAGCAATACCGGTACTTCCCGTATCACCAATACGAACGACACCCTTCCGGGCAAGGAACCTCAACAGATCGGGTCGAATGGTAGAGCGGACCCGGACCTCCCTGTCCTTCTCGGGATTGTCCTTGAGGCCATGAAGCTCTTCCATGGTTTTCTCAAGGACAAGCAATTTCTTCTTGCGCCGCTTAAGGATCGGTTCTGCATTGGAAACAAAATGCAAGAACCAATCCTCTTGGATAATGGGCGCAGTATCCACATAAATTTCATCAAAGGCGCGTAGTTGTTCATCCAACTTTGCCAAATATGGCTCATTTCCACTTTTGAACCGGGAGAAGTCCCCAACTTTGCAAGCAAGGACCTCACGATAGAGGTCCATCTCTTCTGCAGAACTGGATGCTTCAAGATTAATTCCTACGCTCCTGAGAGTACTGAGCACCTTCTCCTTTTGCATGCGAAACTCGGAACCAAGCACCTCTACGGCATCGCCGGAGGTGATAGTATCCTTTTTTCGCTGGGGAAGGCTCTTTCTCAAAAGTTTAGCCATCTCTTATTTCTTATCCTTCTCGCGTTTTGCGCGAATTATTTCTATGGCTTCTTCCAGGGTAAGGGCTTCAATGAGTGCCTCATCCTTCTTGAACTTGGCAGGAAGAGGCACATTGCTCTTCCCAACCTTCAAATACAAGCCATATCGACCGCTTGCCAAGGCAACGGTCTCTTTACCGTAATCCCCAAGTTGTCTGACTACTGAAGCAGAACTTTTTGCTCGTCCAGAGCCTTTCTTTCCCGATGCACTCTTCTCTTCTGCAAGCAAAGCCAGAGCCTCTTCCAACGTGATAGAAAACAGCTGCTCATCATGGTCTCTCTTGTTCAGATTCCTGTACTCACCATTGCACTCAAGGAAAGGACCGAACTTGCCCTTTGCCGCGACAATGTCATTACCATCCTTGTCCTTGCCCAAGATCCTAGGCAGGGAAAGGTACTTGTTGGCAATAGCCAGATCATGCTCCTGACCACTTTCACCGATCCACTTGGGGATGCTGGCACGCTTTGCCTCCTTGCCACTTCCTTCCTGCCAGTAAGGTCCGAACCGACCAGTCATAAGCTGTACGGGTTCTCCTTTCACCACCCCCATGCCCAACTCTTCAGGTTCTGCCTTTACCTTGCCCTTTGCAATAAGTGCCTTAACCTCCTCATTGGTAATGGTTCCTGGAAGCCAGGTAAGGGGGAGCGAGATATACTGACTCTTTCCATCAACCTCGGGCCCCTGTACATAGGGGCCGTAGGGCCCGATGAAGATAGGGTTCTCCTCATTGATATGCGTAAGTGCCAAGGTCTTGGATTCTGTCTTGTTATCCTTTTCCATCTGCACTTTGTTCTGGTTCTCAAGTCCGTTCTCCCCAAGGTAGAAATCCTTGAGGAAGGTTACTTTGTCCAGTTTGCCATCGGCTATCTGGTCAAGTGCGTTCTCCATGGTGGAGGTAAAGTCATAATCGACAAACTGTGAAAAGTTATTCTCAAGGAACTGACAGACTCCAAAGCCGGTAAATGTGGGGGCTAAAGCAGATCCCTCCTTTACCACATACTTGCGGTCCATGAGCGTCTTGAGGATTGTCGCGTAGGTAGAAGGACGGCCGATGCCTCGTTTTTCCAGCTCCTGCACAAGAGAAGCCTCAGTATATCGGGCAGGCGGCTTGGTCTGGTGCTCTAGGTTCTCCAAGGAGACCAGGGGGCACTCTTCCCCAACAGTGAGAGGAGGCAGCAAGGTCTCCTTGTCCTCCAGAGCC
>DMAO01000212.1 GCA_003446545.1 Sphaerochaeta sp. | reverse complement strand
GCTACTGTCCAAGCACACTATTATGACCAAAAGCGTGATTGTCTTACTGAGCATCCCACCTCCGGAGGGGAAAAATTACCCTTGGAACGCGGAATCCGGTGGATTGACAATGACCTGGTAAACTTGATGAGCAATGTAATCGCAACGTTGCTTGGAGGCGCTCTTGTCCTTGTTATAGGATAAAATGTTGGTATCCACTTGCTTCTCTCCATTTTTATTTGTATGTTATTTCACGGTGGGATTGAATATGGCCCTCCTTGTATATTTTAGACCACATATTCTTAAGTGAGGATATAAATTATGGCAAAACAATTGCAGTTCAACGAGGACGCACGAAAATCTTTAGTCGCAGGTGTTGAGAAGATTTCCCGTGCAGTCATGGCAACTCTCGGTCCAAAAGGACGTTTGGTTGTAATCGACAAGAAGTTTGGAGCCCCTACCGTAACAAAGGATGGAGTTTCTGTAGCCCGTGAAGTCGAGCTCGAGGACCCGTTTGAAAACATGGGAGCTCAGCTTCTCAAGGAAGTTGCAACCAAAACTAACGATGTNNGATAAATTTGAAAACATGGGCGCCCAGCTGGTTAAAGAAGTGGCCAGCAAAACCAACGACGTCGCCGGCGATGGCACCACCACCGCTACCGTTCTTGCTTGGTCTATAACCAAGGAAGGCATGAAGAGTGTCGCAGCCGGAGTCAATCCTATGGGTATCCGCCGTGGTATCGACAAGGCTGTCGCCGATGCTGTCACTGAGATCAAGAAACAGGCAAAGATGATCAAGGACAAGGAAGAGATCGCACAGGTCGCCTCCATAAGTGCCAACAATGATCGGACCATCGGTGATGAGATTGCCAATGCAATGGAGAAGGTCGGCCTCGACGGTGTCATCACTGTTGAAGAGTCTAAAACCATCGAGACCACTACAGACTTCGTTGAAGGTATGCAGTTTGACCGCGGATATCTTTCTGCGTATTTCTGCAACAACCGTGATACCATGACTACAGTCATGGATGATCCCTTCATCCTTATCTACGACAAGAAGATTTCCAACATGAAGGAACTGCTTCCTGTTCTGGAGAAGGTTGCACAGACCAGCAAGCCTCTGCTTATCATTGCAGAAGATGTCGACGGTGAGGCTCTCGCCACCCTAGTTGTAAACAGTGTGCGCGGAATTCTCAATGTTGTCGCTGTCAAGGCTCCTGGCTTCGGCGATCGCCGCAAGGCTATGCTTGAGGATATCGCGGTACTCACCGGCGGTGAGGTCATCAGCGAAGAACTCGGCCTGAAGCTTGAGAATGCAGACCTTACTCAACTCGGTAGGGCGAAGAACATCAAGGTAGAGAAAGAGAATACCACCATTATCAACGGCAATGGCAAGCAGTCCGACATTAAGGACCGCATTGCTCAGATTAAGGCTCAGATTGGTGATACTTCCAGCGACTATGACCGTGAGAAACTACAGGAAAGACTTGCAAAGCTTGCCGGTGGTGTTGCTGTGCTGAATGTTGGTGCTGCCACTGAAGTTGAGCTCAAAGAGAAGAAGCACAGAGTTGAGGATGCTCTCAGCGCTACGCGTGCTGCTATCGAGGAGGGCGTTATTCCCGGTGGTGGTGTTGCTCTTGTCCAGGCTGCCAAAGCTCTTGGCGAGTATGACCTCTCCAAGCTTACTGATGAAGAGCAGGTCGGTTACAGGATAGTGCGTCGCGCTCTTGAGGAGCCCATCCGCCAGATTGCAGAAAATGCAGGATTGGATGGTTCACTCATTGCAGACAAGTGTAAGCATGAGGCCGTAGGTATGGGTTTTGATGCTGAACGCCTCAAATGGGTAAATATGTTTGATAGTGGTATCATCGACCCTGTAAAGGTCACCCGTAGTGCGTTGCAGAATGCTGCATCCATCGCGGCACTGATCCTTACCACCGAATGTGCCATCACAGATATCCCTGCTTTGGCACCTGCAATGCCTGCAGGAGGCGAGGGTATGGGCGGCATGATGTAAGGGTATGAAGAGTGGAAGGCCGCAAGGAAGTAATTCTTTGCGGCCTTCTTCGTATCTGTCGCATACATTTCAAGCACGAATGGAAAAACTTGACTACCATAGCTTGAACATGCTATTTTAACCGGTACTTGGAAAATCTGCTGTAAAATACCTTTTGCATCTGTTTCCTACATTCGAGTTCTATCAAAGTGAGGATATATCCATGTTGTCATTTCTTAGCGCATTGGCCGCCCCCGAGGGTGCTGCAGCAAGTTCTTCCGGTTCCATGATGACCACGTTCGTAACATTCGGGCTCATCATCGTCATCTTCTATTTCCTGATCATCCGTCCGCAGAGGAAGCGGGATAAGGATACCAAGGAGATGCTCGCATCGATTAAGAAAGGTGACAAGGTCGTTTCCATTGGAGGAATCCATGGTACAGTCGTTGTTGTCAAAGAGACTTCAGTTGTAGTAAAGGTTGATGATAATACACGCCTAGAGTTCTCCAGAAGTGCAATCAGTAGCATTGGGAACCGCAAGGCTGAGACATCTTCTTCCAAGAAGAAAGCTCAGGTTGAAAAAGTTGCAGCCCCTGAAGAGGAAGTTGCTGAAGAAACCGTTGCTGTTGAACCTAAAGCCCCTGCTGCTACGAAGAAGAGCAAGGCAAAGGCAAAGAAAGAAGCTACAGATGCGACCGTTGCCGAGACGGCCCCCGAAAACGACACTAAAAAATAAACTATAGAGACAATCTGGAGAGTATCATGAAAAAACGGAGTCGTCTGGTGATTGTTCTGCTGGTGATCTTGATGTGTGGGTTCTTCTTGTACCCAACTATCAAGTGGTACGGTGGGGTACCTCAGAGCACCAAAGAATTGGCAACAGGCTCGAACGTGCAAATCAAGGAATATTCACGCGGACAAGCTTCGCGGGACCTTCGTGCATTAAAGGAATTGGTGGCGAAGGATCCCCTTACCACTCTTCCTAGCGAGTATGGATATCTGAAAGTACAGGCAAAGGCCAACTATAAGGCTATGGAAAAACCTGTACCCAAGACATGGACAATGGAAGCCCTGTTTGGTGGGTTCTACAATGAACAGGATCTTTTTGACACTTGTGAAGAGTATTACCGAACCG
>DMAO01000231.1 GCA_003446545.1 Sphaerochaeta sp. | reverse complement strand
AGGGTATTTCCCTCCCAGGGATTCGGCATGTGCCTCATCGGAGAGACACCCCACGTGATCCACGACAAGGATACGATCCTCATCCATGAGGGAGAAGTCCATCCCCATGTTGCGGCTCCCGGCTATGCGCTGTGGTACCTGTGGGTGATCAGACACATTGAAAATGACCGGTATGGAATTCAGACAGTACCTCCACAATACCAGTGGGTGACAGCCCCTGATGCCCAGATCTGGGAACCAAAGAAAGATTCATACTAACAAGGAGTGCGCTATGGCAACGATTAGATTGACAATGGCACAGGCCCTTCTTCGATTCCTAGACAACCAGTATGTGATGTTCGATGGAGTTGAGACAAAATTCGTCGAAGGGGTGTTCGGCATATTTGGCCACGGATGTGTGGTAGGCTTGGGAGAGGCCCTTGCAGCAAAGGAGAACACTCTTCCCTTCTACCAGGCTAAGAACGAACAAGGCTCTGTGCATGCGGCAACGGCCTTTGCAAAGGAGCATAACCGCCGGAAGATCATGGCGGTTANNAACCGCCAGTGCCAACCATATTCCCGTACTCCTGCTTCCCGGCGATGTGTTTGCCTCAAGGCAACCTGACCCCGTTCTCCAGCAGATAGAGACACCACATGACTACTCTAACAGCGCAAACGATGCCTTCCGCTCGGTCAGCAGATACTGGGACAGGGTAAACCGCCCTGAGCAGCTGATGAGTGCAATGATCAATGCAATGAGAGTCCTTACCGACCCTGCAGAGACAGGAGCTGTCACTGTTGCCCTTCCCCAGGATGTACAAGGTGAAGCGTTCGACTATCCCGTCGAGTTCCTTGAAAAACGAGTTCACCATATTGAACGCCGCTTCCCCACCCCTTCACAGGTAGAGAGAAGTGTTGAGGCTATCGCAAAGGCAAGGAAACCTCTTGTCATCCTCGGTGGAGGTGTTCGCTATTCTGAGGCCGGTGAAGAGCTGAGCAAGTTTTGCAAGGCTTTCCACATCCCCTTTGGGGAGACCCAGGCAGGAAAGGGAACCATCCTCTGGGATAATCCCTACAACCTCTCAGGTATCGGGGTCACCGGCAGTCAGAGTGCAAATCGCCTTGCCAAGGAGGCTGACCTCATTCTGGCGGTAGGGACAAGGATGGGTGACTTCACCACCTGCTCGAAGTGGCTATTCCAGAATCCTGAGGCTGTATTTCTCTCAATCAACGTTGCAAGCTTCGATGCCTATAAGCTCAACAGCATCCCCATCATTGCCGATGCAAAGGCTACCTTGACCTCCATAACAGAAAAGCTCAAGGCCCAAGCGTACCGCTCACAGTGGGGCAAGAAGATTGAAGAGGAGAAGGCTCTCTGGGATAAGGAAGTCGACCGAATCTACAGCGAAGAGCTTCCCAATACCCTCTCCCAAGGAAGGGTCCTTGGGGAACTCAATGACCGACTCCTTCCTCCCGACACTATTGTGGTCTCGGGTTCGGGCTCGATTCCCAGCGACATGCAACGCATCTGGAGAACAAGAAAAGAGGGCACCTACCATATGGAGTATGCCTTCTCCTGCATGGGTTATGAGGTTGCAGGGGCACTAGGGGCCAAGATTGCCCACCCTGCAAAGGAAATTGTGGCAATCATTGGCGATGGGGCTTATACCATGCTCCATACAGAACTGCTGACTTCCATCCAGGAGGACAAGAAGATCATCGTATTTGTCTTGGACAATGCAGGGTTCCACTGCATCGACAACCTGCAGAACAGCCAGGGTATCGTTCACTATGGCAATGAGTGGAGAAAGAGAGAAAAGGACACAGGCCGACTTACCGGAAGATCGCTCACTGTCGACTATGCACTCAATGCACAGAGCTGGGGGGCGGCAGGCTTTACCGCCTCCACACTGGCAGAACTCAAGAAGGCTACTGAAAGCGCTCTTAAGGAAGAGCGATCCTGCGTTATCCATGTGCATGTGGCACCCAAGTCCATGACCAATGGCTATGAGTCCTGGTGGAGAGTGGGAACAGCTGAGGTCTCGGGCAACCCTGAAGTGGTTGAGGCTTGGAAAGAGCTGCAGCTTGAAATCGTTAAGACAAGAAAATTCTAAAGAGGGAGAAAGAGATGAGCGAACAGAAAATTTCATTGGCTATTGCACCCATCGCTTGGACAAATGATGACCTGCCTGAACTTGGAGGGGAAAATACCTTTGAGCAGTGTATCAGTGAGATGGCACTCGCAGGTTTCAAGGGATCCGAGGTGGGAAACAAGTATCCCAAGGACCCTGAGGTGCTCAAGAAGGCCCTCAAACTGAGGGACCTTCAGATCTGCAATGCATGGTTCAGCATGTTCCTTACCAGCCAGAGCTACGAGCAGGTCGAGAAGGATTTCATTGCCCACTGTGACTTCCTCAAGGCGATGGGTGCAAAGGTAGTCGGTGTCGCCGAACAGGGCAACTCGATCCAGGGGCGACAGGACCTGCCTGTCTTTGATGCCAAGCCCACCTTCACCGATGCACAGTGGGAAATGGTTACCGAAGGCTTGGACAAGCTCGGTATCAGGGCAAAGGAGAGAGGCCTGCGCCTTACCTACCACCACCATATGGGAACTGGTATCCAGACTAACGATGAGATCGACCGCCTGATGGAAAGTACAGACCCGGCCTTGGTAGGGCTGCTGTACGACACAGGGCATCTGGTATTCTCCGGTGAGGACCCGATGGTCACCCTGAACAAGTGGATGGCCAGGATCTGGCATGTGCATCTCAAGGATGTCCGCACTGAGAGGCTTGAGAGGGCAAAGAAGGAGAAGTGGTCCTTCCTGAAGGCAGTGAAGGAGGGGGTGTTCACCATCCCAGGCGATGGTTGCATTGATTTTGCACCCATCTTTGCCGCACTGAAACAGGCTGATTATTCTGGCTGGTGGGTCGTTGAGGCGGAACAGGACCCAGCATTGGCAAATCCCTTTGAGTATGCCCTGATGGCACGCTCATATATCCGCAAGACTGCAAACATATAGGAGTACAAGATGGCAAAGAGAATCAGGGTCGGTGTAGCCGGCTATGGGGTGATAGGGCAGAGGCTCGCTGACGGTGTGGCCCTGCAAGGCGATATGGAGCTGGTTGGAGTGGCCGATGTGGCACCAACGCTCAGTGTCCGTGCGCTGAAGGAGAAGGGCATGCCCTACAAGCTCTTTACCGCAGCCCCTGACAATCGCAAGGCTCTTGATGATGCCGGAATACCCATCAGCGGGACACTGGAGGACCTGGTCAGGCAGGTGGACATCATGCTCGATGCCACCAGTGCAGGCGTTGGGCTGAAGAACAAGGCCCTGTATGAGAAGTACGGCAAGAAGGCGGTGTTCCAGGGTGGGGAGAAGGACTCTGTAGCCGATGTGTTCTTCCATGGGTATGCGAACTATGAGGCGGGCCTTGGCGCTGATTACCTGAAGCTCACCTCCTGCAACACCACCGGCCTCATCAGGGCTGTGGACTGCCTGGACAGGGCTGTCGGGGCGGAGAAGGTCGCCATCACGATCATCCGTCGTGTCGCAGACCCCGGTGACTACCATCGCGGGCTGACCAACGCCTTGCAGATCGACAAGGCCCCCAGCCACCAGGCCCTGGACCTGATGACCATCATGCCCCACGTCTCGGCAACCGGCATCCTGGTCCACACCCCGGTGACCCACGGGCACATCATCACCGTCGTGCTGACCCCCAAGAAGGACATCTCCGTTGAAGAGGCCATTGAGATCTTCAGGGCCCATCCCCGCATCAGGGTGGTCTCCATCGACGAGGGCTTCCTGGGCAATGCAAGCCTCTTCAGGTATGCGCGCGACCTGGGCAACTCCAGGGGGGACATGTATGAGATCGCGCTGTGGAGCGACTCCGTGGTGAAGAGTGGCAAGGACATCATGTTCGCCATCAACATCCCCCAGGAGGCTGTGGTCATCCCTGAGAATATCGATGCCATAAGGGCGGCGATGGAAATGCAGAAGACCCGTGACGAGGGTACCGCCGAGACGAACAGATACCTGGGAATTGGAAAATGGAAAACAACAACATAAGGATGAAGACCCTCGAGGACTTCACGCTGAAGGGGCGGACGGTTATCCTCCGCCCCGACATCAACTCACCGATCGATGCCAGGACGAAGAGAATCGTCAACACCAACCGCCTCCAGAAGGCGGCCCCTACACTCAAGGCGTTGCTTGACGGGGGGGCCAAGGTAGCCATCATCGCCCATCAGGGCGATACCCTGGATTACCAGAACCTCATCCCCCTGTCAGAACATGCAACCATCTTAGAAAAGCTCACCGGCTACCCCATCGCCTATATCGATGATGTGTGTGGTCCGGCTGCTGTAGAAAGGGTAAAAAACTTGCAAGAAGGCGAGGCTGTCCTGTTGGGTAACCTCCGGTACCTTTCAGAAGAGATCACAGCCTTTGAAAAGGAGGTGAAGCTCAAGCCGGAGGAGATGCTCGACACCTGGCTTATCCGAAGTCTGGCCCCCATAGCAGAGCTCTATGTGAATGACGCCTTCGCGGCGGCACACCGCAGCGCCCCCTCCATGGTGGCATTCCAGGAACTGCTTCCCACCGCAGGAGGGAGGCAGCTGGTAGCAGAGTACACAGCCCTCTCGAAGGTGGCGGCAACCCCTGCAAGGCCCTGTATCTTTGTCCTGGGTGGGGGGAAAATCTCCGATGCCTTTGGCATGATGCGCAATGTCCTGTCCGAGAAAAGTGCTGACAGGATCCTTACCTCAGGCATCACCGGCCTGGTCATGCTCCTCGCCAAAGGCGTTGACCTAGGTCCTGCAACAACAACGTTCCTGCAGGATAAGGACCTCATGCTGTTCGTCGATGAGGCAAAAGGCCTGCTGAAGGAGTGGGAGGACAGGTTCCTCATTCCTGAGGACCTTGCCTATGAAAGCGATGGGCAACGCTCTGAGATCGTTGCAACTGACGTGGCGACAGATCCGGAAATCCAGCAGAAGCTCTTCCCTGATATTGGGCAGAGGACCATAGGGCGCTACCAGCGGGAGATAGCCAGAGCCGGATCAATCTTCGTAAATGGGCCTGCCGGGATCTACGAGGATCCCAGGTGGGAGAAGGGTACCAGGGAGATCTGGAACGCAATAGCCGATGCACAGGGATATACGGTCATAGGAGGTGGGGACACCATAACAGCCGCCACCAAATTCACCGACCTGGGCAAATACTCCTATGTCTGCACAGCCGGTGGTGCGATGGTCCGCTTCCTAGCAGGAAAGAGACTGCCCCTGATCGTTGCCATGGAAAAGGCGTATGGGCGTAACCTGAAGATGGAAAGCCAAGCTCAGGATAGCCTATGAAACACATGGCGCTTGCGTATCTGCAGGAAGCTCTCTCCCTGGAGGTTGCCGAGGGCAACCTCTTGGGTGTTTTTGAGCCAAATGACCTAACAACAAGGAACGAAAATATCATCACCGAGGCCCTAGATAACCCAGTAGGATCAGAATCGCTTGATGCCTTCCTGGAGGGTGCCAAGAGTGTGCTCATCATCATCAACGATGCCACCCGCCCAACCCCCACCCCTGCAATGCTTGAGGCTTTACTGCCCTATCTGGAAAAGCATCAGATAGAAGATAGTAAGATTACCATCCTGATAGCTACAGGGGCGCACCGTGGGGCGACAGGGAACGAGTTCCCACAACTCCTTGGCAAGCTTGCTCCGAGACTGGCAGGATGCTGCGTCTCCCATGATGCAAGACAGACAGAGGATCTCGTCCACTTGGGCGATACCAGAAACGGGACCCCCATAGTCCTCAGCAGACGGCTCTTTGCCTCAGAGAGGATCATTGTCACAGGCAGTGTGGAGCCACACTACTTTGCCGGCTTCACCGGAGGACGCAAGGCATTCCTGCCGGGAGTCGCCAGCTATGAGACCATCACAGAGAACCACAAGCTCGCCCTCAGCAACAGGGCGCACGCCCTCGCCCTGGAAGGCAATCCTGTCCACGAGGACATGATGGATGCCCTGCCCCATATCAAGGCACCAGTTTTTTCCCTGATGGCGGTATTGGACAAGGGACAGAAGGTCGCTTCTGCTACCAGCGGGGACCTGGTGGAGGCCTTCCATGCTGCGGCGAAGGTCGCCATGGAGATCTTCTGTGTGGACATCCCCCAAAAGGCTGATGTGGTGGTCTCTGTAGCAAAGTTCCCCATGGACATAAACCTCTACCAGTCACAGAAGGCAATAGACAACGGGGCCCTGGCAACCAAGGATGGAGGCACCCTCATCCTGGTCTCCCCCTGTAGGGAGGGCTTGGGTGATGAGGAGTTTGCAAAGCTCCTCAGCGGGGCAAAGACTCCACAGGAGGCTATCAGCAAGATTGGGCAAGGCTACAAGCTTGGATACCACAAGGCCGCCAAGATGGCAGCCATCTCCCAAAGGATGCAGGTGCAGGCTCTTTCCATGCTCCAGGACGCTACCCTGGCAGGCCTATTCATAGAACCTGTGCATAATCTGCAGGAGGCTGTGGACAGGGCATTGGAGAGGGCAAGACAAAGTGGAGTTCAAGAGCCTAAGGTTCTTGTTTTGCCTGATGGATGTGTGACAGTACCGAAGGTGAAGTAGGTGCAATAACTTAAAAGGTCACGCTAATCCTATCAGTTCTTCTGGTAGGATTTTTTTCCCACGTAATGGCCTGTAATTGTGACGTAATCGCAGATGAGGTATCACCACAGATTGCTGTAGACCTGTATGAACAGCAGCCTTGTCCACAGACATCATACAAGGAACTCTTGAAGGAATTGCTCAGAATCCTGTTCACCAGATGTGACCGATCGACTCTCATCGGTGCGGGCTATGCTTCCAATGGCGTCTCAGGCAGGACTATCCCGAACGTAGCCGGGACGTTGCTGTTC
>DMAO01000327.1 GCA_003446545.1 Sphaerochaeta sp. | reverse complement strand
TCAGCTTTTCTTTTGTGTCATCAGGCATATGCATTGTCTCCAGTTACCTACGAGTATACTGTACAGGTGAAAGGGCATCTACCCGAATTAGGGATTGAAATGCTATCTTTTATACAGGGTATTCACATGGTCTTGCAACTTTTCCAGCGTTGCATGGAAAAGCACATGATCTTCAATCTGCCGTGCAAAGGAATTGATCAGATACAGGTAGTTGAACTGCGCATGTCTGTCCTCTTCCTTCCCTACCAAACGTTGCAGGACTTCTATCAACATGCGAATTTCAGTTTCTCCGAGAAATTTTCGGGCATTCTCAGCAATGGTAGAGCGGACACCATACCTATCAGAGATACAAATCCTCATAACTAGGCTTGCAAGTTTTTCCTTGTCTGCAAAGGATGCAGCATACTGGATGAAAAGTTCATTTGCATCCCTGATATAGATTTCTGCCAGAAGTCCTTCATCATCAGTTGCATCGGAAAACACCAGGTTATCCGTCTCATAGATCTGTGTAAGAAGTTCCAAACAAGTAGCGGGATCTCTAATCTGGGAAGCTATTTCCTCTAGGAACGTGCGTAAAGCCCTTGCATACGCCTCTGACAGGCCCTTATCCAAATCTTCAGGTGATGATAAGGCCGGTCCGGTTTGGTTATGCTTAAATCTTGTAGAACCAATATTCCTATTGCCGGAACTATTTTCATCTTTGGAATAGGAGGATACCTTACTTGCAAGGTTTGCAAAGAAATCTGTCTTCACTTCCTTCAGTCTCATCTCATACTGGTTTGCCATGATACAACTCTCTCCAACGACGGTACACAAAGACCAATACACCGAATACACACCAGCTCACCCTTTGTATTATACCATACCATTTTCCCCTATAAAGTACGCGACAACATCCATTCAACGTTTTAGGGAGGAGGGCACAACTAGCCCACCAACTCCTTCCACCCCTCATACAGCATGACCATAGCCATGGTATCCAACTCGCAATACTTCAGCAGGGCTTTTCGTATCTCTTCCCGTTCATAGTCACTCATTTCCTCAAACTGCATACGCCCATATGCTGTGAGGGCTGCACCCCCATCACGAAGCTCATCATCCGAGGAAAGAAGACGCATATCCTTGTCTGAGACATCCTGAAAAAGTCTGGGTAATGTCTTGTAGGGGTCGACCACCTTTCCGTCCTTGAAGAAGAGCCACTGCCAATCCTTGAAGTTATGACTCGGGATGCCACCCTCAGATCCATATATTGGGTGGGAATACTTCTCCTGCAGAAAAGTCGAGCTGTTCAGAATCGCTGGAAGTACCTGTTTGATTGAGTTGGAGCCATTGGTCGCAGGGTCATAGTAAAAACGCTTGACTAACTCGCACATGTCAACCATGGTGCGATCTCCCTCCCATTGTTCAGCAGAGTGTTTGACAGATGTGGTAATGCCCTTGATAAAAGAGCACAGTTCATCACAGTCAGAAACTTTTCCCTTATCCCTCTGTAACTGCTCGTAGATCATAGTAAGGTAGGTATTCTCATGGTTGGAATACCTGAATATCGAGCCATCATCATGTTCTAGCTGTGCTTTGAGCTCGCGGACAAATTCGTAGTTGGGGAATACCCCTGGTGTGGCATTGAGAAACTCCCCTGCATGGGCAATGGTCCCATAAAGGTCAACTGTGTGATGGGAGAACTGGAAAGCAATGCCTTCATAGGGGCGACGCCCCTGGTTGAATGGTATTGCAGCCATGGATGTCTCGAAGTCTATGAAGTGTAGGGGAAAGGTCCACCTGTCAATTTCCTTTCGTAGATTTTCTGAATCTACCCATGGCAACACATCATTGGTCTGATACTTTTGTACCTGCATCCACTGCCGTTGGCTTGCCGATAGGCCTGGCCTGCCATCAGGCTTCGCCTTGATATCATATTCAGAGACATCAGAGAGTGTAATTTTGTTGGCCTGGATAAGCTTGTCCTTGCTCCTAAAATTCCAGATATCCAGGACTGTCGGGGTGGCGAAATCCTCATCGCCCCACCCTAGCCTCTCTTTCCAGCACTCCTTCTTCCCACTTATACGTCCTTTATGTTCGTCCTCTTCGGTTGCAGTGAATTCGCACGTTGCACACACCGAAGAGATAGGTGAGACTATCTTGGTATCGGAAGCGTAGTGGTCAGCCAAATAAATCACCCTTTTGGCAAATGGCAGGCCTAAGTCCTGCTCCCCGTCGCCTCCTTCATAGATTTTCGTACACAGGTCATCAACATTAACGCTGCAAAGTATGGGTAGTGAAAGATCCTCATCGGTGATGGTATCAGAAACTTTCACTGATTTTCGTCCTAATCCATCAGATACAAGACGGAATTTCTGGTTTAACCCGTCTGTTGGGCACAAGGCAGAGGTGTCTGCCATCATAAGGTGCGCTGAGACAGTATACTGGGGAAAGGCCTCTTTAATGACATACTTCTGAAAGGCCACATCGTAGAGGTAGCTCTTCCAAGAAGCTGCGATAGTCCCGTCCTTGTTGGTGAAGGAAGAACCCCCACTCCCATCATAGCCTTTGGATTTGACTTCGTATAACCAAAGGTGGTTCCCATCCTTTACCAGGATGTCAACCCGTATGAAAAGAGTCCCCGTCGCAATGGCAGCCTCATAGATAGTCACTCGTTCATGTGTGAGCAAAGCATTGGTCTCAGCCAACGATTGCTCATAATCCAGGCTCTTAATGTCGTGGCCGCCGGGGAAGTAGAGCTTTGCCAGCTCCCCTACCTGGAACCCCCCATCGGCAAGCGCAAGCAGGAAGGAATCATCAAGGTTCTGGTCAGCATATTCTGCCTTCTTGGTATAGTAGAGTTTTGTGGGACACTTTGTTGCAAGCTTGAACCGTGATTTCGTCAGATACCGTATGTGTTCCATCAAAAAACCCTCCTTTTCGTTCAATCCACCCTGCTGCAACCCGGGCCTGTAAGCAGGCTCTTTCCCCCAGAGGCAGGAGTAATGACTATCTGAGTGCTGATCAGATCCTGCATCGCTGATACGTGTGAGATGACACCAATGAGCTTACCATCCTGGTGAAGGCTCGAAAGGGTCTTCAGGGCAGTCTCCAAAGAAGCCTCATCCAAGGTTCCAAAGCCCTCATCAAGAAAGAGCGAGTCAACCCTCACCTTCCGGCTCGCCATCTTGGAGAGGCCCAAGGCCAATGTCAAACTTACGATAAAACTCTCCCCTCCGGAGAGATTCTTGGTCGAACGTATCTCCCCTGCCTGGTAGTTGTCTATGACATTCAATTCCAAGGGCTGTTCAGCAGAACGGATAAGCAGGTAGCGGTCGCTCATCCTTTCTAGTTGTCTGTTGGCATGGCCTACCATCAGTTCAAAGGTGAGGCCCTGGGCGAAGTTACGGAATTTCTTCCCGTCGGCAGACCCTATCAGGGAGTGAAGCCTGTCCCATTTGGAGCACTCCTTCCTCTGTTTTTCCATTGCCTCTTGCTTACTTGCAATTCGTTGTTTGGCAGCAACATTCCCCTTGAGCTTTGCTTTGTGTTCGGCCACAGTATCCCTTACCTCTTTCAGCTCACCCTCTTTCTCTGCAAACAAAGGTTCCAGTTCAACAAGGTCCTTTTCAGTCAAGGCTTTTCCCAGTTCAATACCCAGTCTTGTTGTCCTGTCCCTCTGATTGGCCTTCAGTTCGGTCTGCCTGTCATCAAGGGTCTTGGCTTCCTGTGCAAGTCGGTTCCGATCTGACAAAGAAAGGGTGGAAGAGAGGAACTGACGTTCATCGGTGAAACCGATGGAAGACAGTTCTTCCAAAAACAATGTTTCCTTTGTTTCCAACAGAGGTCTTCGCTTTCCAAGGGAAGTTTCAAAGGACTCAATTCTGTCTTTTGCGGTTCTGACTTTTTGCAAAAGGTCAGCACTCTCCTTACTTGCCTTCTTTTCTGCTGTCTCAGCAGAATGGACTGCAGAAGAAAGTCTATCTTCCTCCTTATCAGCATCCTTGTCCCCAAAGAGGCCCTTGCGTTCCCCTTCAGCTTTTGCAAAGGCATCGCTAAGTACGCGTAATGAATCTTCCTTTTCTTGCAAGGCACGTTTCTCAGTCTCAATGACCCCATCAAGGCGTTGCAACTCCCCCTTGATGGTGCTAAGGACGTTTTCAATGGCTCTCTTATCAGCTTCTTGTTTCAACCATGCATCCTTTCGCTCACGAAGGGATGCCAACAACGAAGAGAGATCATCAGGAATTTCTTGTATCTCATAGGCCTTGAGCCTATCCACTAACCCCTTTGCCATTGCCTCACCCATCGACTGAGCATCAGATAAGGCATCGACGCTCATCTTATGGGTAGTACGAGAGCGTTCTTCAGCATGCAGGGCATCGGATTCAAGCTTCTCCTGTTCGGTGAGGGCAGTGCTTGCATCACGCTCAGCCTGAATCAGATGCTGAATGCTTGTCTCCAAAGTTTCAGCATCTGAAATAATCTTCGTAAGGGTATCAATCTGTTTGTCTGTTTCATCATGGGTTGGTATGGTACCCAAGGCAAAGGGGTGTTCAATGGAACCGCACAGAGGACAAGGCTTTCCCTCCTCAAGATGATTGCGGTGCTCTTCCAATGCTGCAATCCTAGCCAGATATTCCCTCTCTCTCAACAGGACATCCTTTTCAGACCGATACTCACGGAGAAGCTTATCACCTAACACACGAGACAGTTCTTCCTTCTTGCCCTCAAGGTCACCTTTAGCCTTTTCATGCTTTGTTTGTTTTTGTAGGCTTAGTTTGTTACAGGCAGCAAGTGCTTCACTAGCTGCCTTGAGTGCCCTGGCAGCCTTTTTGACCTCCACTTCTTGCTTACCAACCTCCTTCTGTTTCGAAGCCAAGGCTTGTATCTGCTCAGAAAGACCTGTCAGTTCCGTTACCAAGGCCTTATCATGGGCGTGTTCGGTACAGTAGGCCTCAATGTCAGAGAGTTTCTTCAGTTCAAGTGCTTCTTTCTTTGTCTCAAGATCCCTTTTGGTCTTGTGGGTTTTACTGGTTTCTTTGTGTGTTGCAATTGTGTTCTTACTCTCTGTAATGCTCACAGTGAGCTGTGCAAGAATCTGATCGAGGGCCCTAACTTGTTTGAGTAGTGGTATCGCCTCTTTTTGCGCTGTCCTTGCAAGAATAGTCACGTTTTCTGCCTGTACCAGACGTGCAGAGCCCTCCTCGGCTTCTGATTCCAATGCGGGGAGTGTGGCTTCTTCTTTTTCCAGGGAAGTCTGGTCTTCGGTCTGTTGTATGCGTAAAGCAGAAAGGGTGGCATACACTCCCTCAAGGGTTGCTGCTTTCAAAGCTTCATCCAAGGCTTGACGTTTGGGAGCAAAGTCTTGGAGAGCACTAACAAGATGGGTTTCCTCCCCAGAGAGGTCAGAGATCTCCTTCTCCAATTGATGTATACCCTGCAACCAGGTTATGGACTTTGAAAGGTCCGTGACAAGGTTTGTAACCTCGGCCTCTTGTTGTTGTAATGCAGCTAGTTCCTCTTGGGCTGCCTGCTCCTCCTGTACTGTAAGGATCGGTATACCACCTATTTCTGCTTCTAGGTTTGCACGGGTACTTTCCTCCTTTTTCAGACGTTCATGTACGCCTATGGATATGTCCGAGTAGATCTTGGTCCCTGTTATCTGTTCGAGTATCCTGGATTTCTGTTCGATTGTTGCCTTGAGGAAGGTATCGAAACCTCCCTGGGCAAGGAGGATTGAACGGGTGAACCGGTCGAAATCCATACCCGTCTTCTCTTCCACAGCAATGAGCACAGAGGTAAGCTTATTCTCCAGAACTTTTCCCTCAGCGGTGGCCTCTGCTATCTCATGTCTTGGGCTCTGCAGTTCCCCATCAGCCTTTTTTCTTGACCGATGCTGTCCCCAATGACACCGATAACGCCCTGCCTGGGAAGCAAATACAACCTCAGCATAACACTCCCCTGTCTGTCGGCTCATGATGTCATTGCTACTCTGGGTAATCCTTCCGAGCCTTGGCGTCGACCCATAGAGGGCAAGGCAGATAGCATCGAGGATGGTGGATTTGCCCGCCCCTGTAGGACCGGTAAGGGCAAAGATACCATTGTATACATACTCACTATCAGTAAAGTCTATATGCCACTCCCCGTAGAGGGAGTTTAAGTTTTTGAATCTTAGTTCTAGAATTTTCATCGGCTTCCCTTTTATTCTGCTCTTCGATCATGCTCTACAAGTGTCTGAACAATCTCATTATACGATGCTGTCAGTTCAATGCGTTCCTCTTGTGGAACCTCTTCCAACTCCAGACACCGTCTGAACACTTCTGAGGTATCGAGGTCTTCCAAAGTCTCCTGTTCATGTATGGCATTCAGTGCACGTTCTGTGATTCGCTTGTTCTTGATGATGGTAACCACCAAATAAGAACCCTCTACCAGGGTATCTACCTGCTCTCGAAGGTTGCCTGCAGCATCAGATCCTGTATATTCGATCTCGAGCCAGGCATGGCTCTCTTCATATTTGAGTTTTTCTATGGTGGTGGCTATCTGATCCAAAGAGCCTGAGATACGCACAAGCTGCTGGAAACGGGGGACAAGGATAACTTTGATGACAGGATCGGATGCAGAGAACTCCACAAGTACTACCTGTTTGTCCTGCTTAGCTTCACCGAACCCCATGGGGATCGGGGAGCCGCTGTAGCGCATATGGGAGAGGCCTCCCACCAACTGGGGGACATGCAAATGGCCCAATGCAAGATAGTCAATGGATGGGGGAAACATGTCGCTTCCGATATGGCTTAACGATCCTACATAGAGATCACGCACGCCATCACCATCGATAGTCTGTCCCCCTGTAGCAAAGAGGTGACCCATGGCAATGATGGGGACAGAAGGATAGCCCCCCAGCTCACTAGCTTCACGCTTCTTCACTGCCAAGGAACAGACCTCCTCGTAATGGGATCTTATCCCTTCTGCTAGCTTGGTATTCTTGTCTTCAAGGCTCTCCCCTGGTTCGACAAAGCGGATGTCCCTGTCACGGAGGTACGGGACGGCACAGACAATGGCTTCTGGTTTGCCGTCATGGTAGAGGGTGAGCACTTCTTCCTCTATCAGATCTGCCTTTGCTCCCACCACATGCACATTGAAGGCCTCCAATAGGGCTTTGGGAGCATTCAAAAAGGTAGGCGAGTCATGGTTTCCTCCGATGATGACAGTACTGTGACAAGTGGTCAGGGATAGTCTGGAAAGGAAGTTGTAATAGAGCTTCTGTGCAAGGTTGCTCGGTGTGGTGGTGTCAAAGACATCACCGCTGATCAGAAGGATATCTATCTGTTGCTCAATGATTGTATCAAGCAACCAATCGAGGAAGAGGGAGAACTCCTCATAGCGTTTCTCTCTATAGAGCATTCTTCCCAGATGCCAGTCAGATGTGTGCAATAGTTTCATGAAAGCTCCTTGAGCAGAAGTATAGCAGATTTTATCCTTGGAGGGATTATTGGTTTGAAAAACCTTTTTCAACGCAATTCTGGAATTCCTTGATTTTGTTGGTATGATCTTGATAGGGGGTAAAAATACCTACACAACGGTATTGTATGATACTGGTACCAGAGCCTTGAGTCCTTCGAAGCAGAGGGAGTGGGCGTACTCATCTTCACCGGCCTTGTAGATGATTTCGTCCTGAATTTCATTATCCAAAAAAGAATATACTGTGATTGAGGTGTTTTTTGGGTCAACGTGCCAACATTCCCGAATCCCACTTTCCATATAGAGACCAAGCTTTCGGATTCGGTCATTGCCCCTATTGGTGGGACTAAGGATTTCTACGACCAGGGTGGGGATTCCTTTGTACCTATCCTTCGTACTTATGTCCTTCTCATAGTCGCACAGCACGATAAGGTCCGGTTGCACCACGTTGATATCATCCTCTGTCGGTTTCCTATGATCCACCTGCAGTCGGCGGATGAGTTCTATATCGAAAGGCGAAAGAAAAGGCCCGCACCCAGGCTTGTCTTGGAAATACTGCCAAAACGCTATGTAGAGGTCTCCAAGAATTCTCTGGTGTGAAAATCCAGGTGAGGCCAGTTGATACACTACCCCATCGATAAGCTCATACCGATTGTCACTCTTTTCAGTCAGATCGATAAAGTCCCGGTACCCCAGCAAGCTGTTTCTCCTTGGACTAGGGCCATAATCAACCACATGTTCCAGAACCAATGAGGAACCAGGCTCACTTCCACCTGCACTCAGAACTGCTTGGGGTATGCCATTGCGAGTGATCACAACAGGTTCAATCGAACAAATCCTGAGGTATTTGCCGAAATTATTCTGCACCTCTGTAGCTGTTACCAACATGAAATCCTCCTATCGGTCCCATACAATGAAAGGTATCAATACCCC
>DMAO01000060.1 GCA_003446545.1 Sphaerochaeta sp. | reverse complement strand
TCTCCTACATGCCGCGCTTCATATCCACTGTAGTGGTGATAGCCATTCTGGGAGAACTCCTTTCCCCCTCATCAGGTATCATCAACCTTCTGAGGGAGAGGTTGTTCGGCCTGGATGCAATATACTTTATGAATGACAGCAAGTATTTCCGCCTGATATATGTGCTTGTCGACACTTGGCAATATACCGGATGGACAGCCATCATCTACCTGGCCGCCATCACCGGCATCCCCGCCGACCTCTATGAGGCGGCTACCATCGACGGAGCGAACAAGGGCCAGCAGATTTTCTACATAACCATACCCTCGATCATGCCCACCATCATGGTGATGCTGATCCTCAATGTGGGGCGCCTGCTCTCCCTGGGTTTTGAGAAGGTCTTGCTGATGTATACCCCTGACAACAGTATGGTCAGCGATATCATCGACACCCTGGTCTACCGTACAGGCCTTGCAAACCAGAACTACTCCTATGCGACTGCCATCGGGCTGTTCAGCGGCCTGATAGGTATCGTGTTGGTTGCTGGCAGCAACTCCTTGAGCAAGCGCCTGACCGGCGATGGGATCTATTGATATGAGAGCCTACAAGACACGCTCCAACTTCCTGTTCAACCTTCTGGTCAACCTGGTGATGCTCACCTCGCTGATGGTCTGCCTTATCCCGTTTATCTATATGATAGCACTCTCCCTATCCAGTCCGAAGGCGATCATCAACAATGAGGTTTTCCTCTGGCCCAAGGGGTTCAACATAAAGGCCTACCAACAAATCTTCAGCTACCCGAACTTCTTCCATGCCTATGGCAATACCATCCTCTATACCGTTGTAGGGACAGCCATCTCCCTAGTAATGATGATCCTGTTTGCCTATCCGCTGAGTAAGAGCAAACTCAGGGGGCACAAGGCCCTGATGAAGCTGGTGATATTCTCCATGTTCTTTACCGGAGGGCTCATTCCCAACTATCTTCTGGTATCAAGCTTGCACCTGGTCAATACCCGATGGGCGATGTTGCTGCCTTTTGCCATCAACCAGTTCAACCTGATTCTCCTGATAAACTTCTTCCGTACTATCCCGGACGACCTGGAGGAGGCTGCCATCATCGATGGCCTGGACTACCTCGGGATTCTCCTTAGGATTGTTTTGCCCCTCAGTGGGGCAGCCCTTGCCACCGTCGGTCTCTATACAGCGGTTTTCTTCTGGAACGACTGGTTCAATGGCCTTATATATTTGAAGAGTTCGCAGTTTCCTGTCATGCTTTTCCTACGCAACATAGTAATGGGCACGAGCATGGTCGGTGATGCTGCCGGAGCTGGGGACAAGACGAGCATAGCAATCTCGATCAAGAGTGCTGTCATCATAACCAGCACGCTTCCCATCATCATACTCTACCCGTTCCTCCAGAGGTATTTTGTCAAAGGGATCATGATAGGGGCTGTGAAGGGGTAGGGCTAAGAATTTACAGGATATCTTGCTGTCCAATCATCTGAAATCAGCCATAGAGCTCTGGGTCGTCTCCCGTACGATAAGTTCTGTATCCATATACATGTTACTGATGGGAATCTGCTCTTGGGAGATTCTCTTTATCAGCATCTCACAGCTGAGCAGTCCCAGCTGGAACTTGGGCTGGTTGACTGTCGTTATGGAAGGGGTGCACATTGAGGAGAGCTCGATGTTGTCAAAGCCGACGATGGCTATATCCTGGGGAACCCTCAAAGAAGAGCGTCTTGCAGCCTTGATGGCAGCCGCTGCATAGACATCACTGCTTGCAAAGAAGGCATCAGGTCTCTTCTCGGAGTTCAGCACCTGGAAGGCAGCAGAGACAGCCATATCGTAGTTGATCTCCTGCAGCTGGATGATACTGTCACTATCCTTTTCGATATGGGCAGCATCCAAGGCCTGTAGGTACCCCTTCAGGCGATCCTGCGCATACTTGTATTCCAACGGCCCGTTGATGAAGGCTATACGCCTTTTCCCCAGGGAGATCAGATAGCTCACCGCATTGCGTGCAGCGGCAACGTCATCAATGGTGACAAAAGGGATGTTTGCTGTAGGGATACACTCACAACACTGTACAAGGGGGAGGGTCGCATTGAGCTTGAGCAGGTTTGCACGGGATATGCAGTTGGTGGTGATGAGCCCTGCAGCATTGGTCTTTTTCAACAGGTCTGAGAAGGCGTCGATGGATTTGTCATCGAGGGGATCCTCGTTTACCAGCATGTTATACCCATTCCGCTGAGCGGCCGCCTTTGCCCCCTTGATGATGAGGCTGTAGAAGGGGTTGTCCAACGAGGGGATGTTGAAGATGATCAGGTCATTGCTTTTCAGTGAGAGTGCTTCGATCGTAGAGGTGTCATATCCCAGGGTCTTCATCGACTCGATGACAGCATTTCTTGTCTCTTCCCTGACATTGGAAGAGTTGTTTATGACCCTGGATATGGTTGCAATGGATATTCCACAGAGATCTGAGATCTCCGAGTAGGTAATTTTCTTGTGGTGTTTCATCTTCATGTACTCCTGCATTGCAGTGTACGAGGTCTCTTCACAGTTTTCAAGAATAAAATGTAAAATATGTAAAATTTTACAAGAAATCTGAAGATTTTAGAGAGAATTAGCAATATTTCTGATAAGAAGTATTGCTAATGTGGAAATTACGAAAAAAGTTGACATATTTTCTGAAAGATTTATACTGACGTACAAGCAGGCAACCCTATGTTTGCCCGTTAGGAGGTTCATATGAAGAAAATGTTGGCCGTTTTAGCCATCCTGCTGGTTGTAACCAGCGTCGTCTTTGCTGCCGGTGCTTCAGAATCGGCTACCAAGAAACAATTGATGGGAGTGGTCACACCCAGCGCTGACCATGGCTTTACTGCAGAGTCCATCCGTCACTGTGAGGCACAGGTCAAGGCCCTCGCTCTAGAGCATGGGTTTGACTACCGTTTCATGACTGCTGGTGAAAGTGGTGAGCAAAGCAATGCTGTTGAAACCATCCTTGGCATGAAGCCATCTGTAATGGTACTCTGGCCGGTAACAGGGGATGAGCTTCGCTCCTCAGCCCAGTCTGTTATGGAAGCAGGAGTTCCCCTCATCGTGTATGACCGTTTCATCGAAGGCCTGGTTCCAACCGCTGAGATCTCTGGGGATAACGTTGCCATCGGAGTAGGGGCTGGAAAGTACTTCAACGAGTATTTCAAAGCTGACCTTGCCAAGGGGCAGGTAAACTACCTTGAGTTCAAGGGCGACAGTTCAACCGTTCCCATGGAAAGGACCAATGGGTTCCTATCCACAGCGAGTAAGAACTTCAACCTGGTCCAATCCTTTGTCACCAACTGGAGCCAGCAGACTGCCATGGAGCAGATGGAGAGTTTCCTCAACACCAAGAGCAAGGCTGAGATCGAGTCCATAAAGGCCATCTGGACCCATGATGATGAGATTGTCTTTGGAATCGTCGAGGCCCTGAAAAACTACAATGGCAGTGCCAAGATTAATATCAGACTTATCAATGGCGTATCTGCCGGCGAAGGCTTCATGAAGCTGTTTGATAATTCTGGCCTTACTGGCATTGATTTCATGACCTACACCTTCTCCCCCTCCATGGTCCGCGACGCAGTGGATCTCGGTTGGAAGGTAATGCAGGGAGAAAAGCTTGAGAAGAGCTACAAGGTGCCCACTGAGATGATCGACAAGACCAACTACAAGACCTATATGCAGGGAGATCTCTACAAGACCCGTTATAGCCTGTAAGCATCCTGTTTGCGTAGTGTATAGTTGCCCTAAGGGGGTGGGAGAACCTGCCCCCCCTGGGCAACTCGTGTAGAATGGAAGGGAGTGTAAAACTCATGATTCTGGAAATGAAGAACATTGTGAAGACCTTCGGCCCTGTCGAGGCGTTGAAGGATGTCTCCTTCACCACCCAGCCTGGAGAGATCCACGGCCTGTTGGGTGAGAATGGGGCAGGCAAGACTACCCTGATGAACGTGCTTGCAGGCACGTTCCCCCCTGACAGCGGAGCCATCGTCATCGATGGCAACGTTGTCGGAGGGATGACTCCTGCAAAAGCCAATACTCTGAAGATCAGGTTCATCCACCAGGAACTCAACCTCTGTAATGACCTGAGTGTCTATCAGAACATGTTCCTAGGTGAGGAATATGCCAAACATGCATGGAAGGTGGACAAGCACAGGGAGCTCGAACATGCCCAGAAGGTGCTGGACTCGATGAACTCTGGCATCAAGGCCACCACTGTGGTGGGCGAGCTTGACACAGCACAAAAGCAGATGGTCGAGATTGCACGGGCTCTTCTGTTCTCCTCCGAGCTTATCATCATGGACGAGCCTACCACGGCCTTGAACAACCGTGAGATAATGAAGCTGTTCGCTATCATGGAGAACTTGAAAAAGGAAGGGGTGACCTTCATCTATATTTCCCATAAGATGCCCGAGATATTTCATATCTGTGACAGGTACACAGTGCTCCGTGACGGGGCCTTTATCCAAAGTGGTGATATCAGGGATATTGACGATCATAAGGCTACCGAGCTTTTGGTGGGCAAACGCTTTGTACAGGCTCATATCAAGGATGGCATCACCACCACCATATCGGACGAGGTAGTCCTCAAGGCGACAGCCTTGCAGGGAAAAACCTTCAGGAATGTCTCATTCTCGTTACATCCCGGTGAGATAGTCGTCTTTACCGGCCTTCAGGGATCGGGTACTGATGAGCTGGCTACCTCCCTATTTGGGGCGACAGAGCTGGAGAAAGGCACCATTGAGACAAAACGGGGCCCTCTGAACCTGAAGGACATCCGTACCGTCATGCGAAGCGGCATTGCCATGATCCCGAGAAACCGCAAGGAACGGGGCATCCTGCCCGATCTGAATATCCGTACCAACAACTCCCTTGCCTACCTGGTAGCGAAACACAAGAGCCTTTTGGTCAATCAGAGGAAAGAACATGACCGCTTTGAGAGGAGCCGCAAACGCATGAACATCCGCGTCAGAGGTGACCTCGACCCGATAACCTCCCTCTCGGGAGGTAATCAGCAGAAGGTCATCCTCAGCCGCTGGCTTGAGATTACTGCTGATGTCTACATCATGGACAATCCCACACAAGGCATTGATGTCGGGGCAAAATTTGCAATTTACAAGCTGGTGGTCGAACTTGCAGCAACGGGTAAGGCCGTACTGTTCTTTACCAGCGAATATCCTGAAATCCAGCAGTTGGCAGACCGCTGCGTCGTCCTCTACAAAGGGGAGGTCGCCGCACAGCTGTCCAGAGCCGAAATCTCTGAAGTCACGATCATGGAATATTCGACAGGCACACACAGGGGGAATCTAGAGTGAATGGTTTAGCAATGAAAGATATGGACTGGAAAGGGAATTGGAGAAATATCACCACCAATTACAGCCACTGGCTGAGTTTTATCCTTCTGATGGTTGTCGCCATTATTGTCAGTCCTGCGTTCCTCTCATGGAACAACCTCACCAATCTGTTCGTGCAGGGCTCTGTTGTAGGCATCTGTGCGATGGGGATGAGCCTCATCATCTCAGCTGTGATGATAGACCTTTCTGTCGGTTCCTCTGTTGCCCTCCTAAGCGGCCTTGGGGTGCTGGTGCTCAATTCCACCCACAGCCTTACTCTTACCATCCTGTTCTGTATGGGGGGCGGGATGATAGTCGGTTTGGTCAACGGCCTGTTGGTCACCAAGGGTAGGATAGCCCCCTTCATCGTCACCCTCGCCACCATGAGCGCATGGAGGTCGGTGATCAATCAGTTGGGACAAGGCGGCCCTTTTACCGTAGACAACACGATGTACACCCGGTTCAGGAATATTGCTGCGGGCAGGTTTCTTGGCGTCCCCCATCTCATGATCTTCCTGATCCTGATATCCTTTGTTACAGCCATGCTGATGTCCAAGACTAAGTTTGGTACCTATGTCTATGCTGTAGGGTCAAACCAACAGGCTGCCAGACTTTCTGGTATACATGTCAACAGGGTAAAGACCCTCATATTTGTCTATGCTGGGACACTGTATGGCTTGGCGGCCTTCCTGCTGGCAAGCAGGCTCACCTCCATTCAGGCGGCGAGTGCAGGTTCTGGCTATGAGATGGATGCCATCGCAGCCGTAGCCATCGGGGGAACCTCGATGGACGGGGGAAAGGGCAAGATCCTAGGGACCTTCCTTGGTGTGCTTATGCTTCGGATCATCAACACCGTCCTGATCATGGCAAACGTACCACCCTTCCTTAACGGTTTGGTAACCGGGGTCATAATCATAGTTGCAGTGTTGGCACAAAGTACCAAGAAGGGGAGATAAGCATGGGTATGGAGATAGGGATAGTGGGGGCAGGAGGCATGGCCACCTACCATTGCAAAGGGTTTGTCCAGGCAGGAGCGAAGGTCCTCTGTGTGGCAGATTCCAACGGACAGAAGGCTTCTTCCTTTGCCAAGGAGCATGGTATCGAGCATACCGCTTCCTCACTTACTGAGATGCTGAAGAGGTTTCCCACCCTTGATGCCGTTTCCATTGTGACTCCCAACAAGTTTCATGCAATTCTCGCAATAGAGGCCTTACAGGGGGGCAAGCATGTCTACTGTGAGAAACCCCCTGCCAGAAATGCTGTTGAGTTGCAAGCTATGCTTGATGCTGCCAAGCTATCGGGGAAGACCCTTATGTTTGGATTCAACAACAGGGCACGTCCTGAGGCCCAGGCTATGGCAACATATCTGCAGGAAGGGGTTGTCGGACGAATCAATTCAGCCCAGGCGACCTGGATCCGCAGAGCCGGTATCCCTGGTTTTGGGGGCTGGTTTACCGACAAGGAACTCTCTGGTGGAGGGCCTGTGATAGACCTCCTGCATATGATTGACCTCGCTCTCTACTTCATGGGCTTCCCCAAGCCAAAGTGTGTGCTTGCATCCACCTTCAATGACTTTAGGGACAACCCCCTTTTCAAGGGTCCGTGGGGTATCGCCGATGGGACAATGGCAATGGATGTGGAAACCTCGGCCCATGCCATGGTCACCTTTGAGGATGGTCAGTGTCTTATGATACGCAACTCCTGGGCAGAGATGAATGAACGCGAGGTGGTCTCTGTGGTCTTCCAGGGCAGTAAGGCTGGAGGGAAGGTCCAGCGCCTTTTTGATCGTGATGGCTATGATGAGACAAGTATGGACACCTGCTGTCTCTTTACCGAGGAGTTCGGCAAGCAGGTCAACCGTCAGATAATCACAGAAAAGGATGAGACTATGGGGCGGGTTGCCAATGCCTCTAATTTTGTACAGAGTGTGCTTGGGAACAAGAAACCCCTGAATACACCAGAGCAGGCGTTGACTCTGATGAGGATAACCGATGCCATCTATGAGTCTGCGAAGACAAACAGTGCCGTACTGTTATAAGGAAGAAGAACATGAGTAGGGTAGTTACCCTGGCTTCAGGTCAGTTTGGAGATCTTGGTTTGGAAGAGTTGTGCCGCTTGGCAAAGGATATGGGCTATGATGGGTTGGAATTGGCAACCCATGCCCATTTTGATGTAGGAAGAGCCCTGAAAGATGATACCTATATCCCTTGGGTATGGGATACTCTCAACAAATATTCCCTTACCTGCGTGGCAATTAGTGCACACCTTACCGGACAGTGTGTCGGGGATACCTGGGATGAGCGGTTGGACAACTTTGCCCCCGTCTCCCTGGCCGGCAAGCCTGAGGCTATCAGGGCATGGGCTGTCGAGGAGATGAAGAGGACAGCCCAAGCTGCCAAGGCCTTTGGTGTCAAGGTGGTCAATGGGTTCACCGGGTCCCCCATCTGGGCGCGATGGTACTCCTATCCCCAGACCTCCCAGGAGATGATAGAAGATGGCTTTCGCCTTATCTACGACCTTTGGACGCCAATATTTGATGTCTTTGATGAGTGTGGTGTGAAGTTTGCCCTGGAAGTGCATCCCACAGAGATTGCCTTTGACTACTATACCACCGAACGCCTGTTCAAGCTGTTTGGGTATCGGGAGACTTTGGGCTTGAATTTCGACCCAAGTCATCTTGTATGGCAGGGTGTCAATGAAGTGACCTTTGTCAGGGATTTTTCGGATCGCATCTACCATGTTCACATGAAGGACGTAAAACTGCTCAAGAATGAGCGAGGAGGAGTCCTGGGTTCCTTCCTGAGCTTTGGTGACACCCGCAGGAGCTGGGACTTTGTCTCGGTAGGCCATGGTAATGTGGATTTTGACGGCATCATCAGGGAGCTCAACTGTGCAGGGTATACAGGCCCTCTCTCTGTAGAGTGGGAGGATTCGGGCATGGACAGGGAAACTGGAGCCCGTGAAAGCTGCGCTTATGTGAAACAAATGAACTTTTCCCCTTCGCCTGTAGCCTTTGATGCTGCACTGAAGAACTAGAGGGCAATATCGCATAAGTCTCTCTTTCAATGACGGGCACTGAGGTCCTTTGGCTTGGTATATGCGCCCCGTACCTTGCCCTGTTCTCCCTCGACAAAGACTGTATCATACGGGTATTCCTCCTTGAGGTGTAGGGGGAAAGATGCTGCTTGTCTTCTTCGCCTCCTCTATGAAGGAGATTGCCTTGGCTGATTCCTTTCCCCCGAGGGTGATACAGCTTATATGGCTGGTGTTTCCTGATCCCCACTCGTCGTTCATAAAGACCTGACCATTCTCCACTATAGGCAAGGATGCAATGAGCCTCCTTCATCCTTTTTGTGTAGGGTTGAACCAGCGATAGCCACCTGCGCTTCTTGTCCATAGGGAATCCCTCAGATTAATTCCTGTCGGATGGGCACATGCTTGTCTCGCTTGCAAAAAAGTTCCTATGACATTTCTTCAAGCCCTTGCGTACGTATCATTCTTAGGGTTTCCTCTGATCGGACACTTGGGGGTAGTGAGCTATCATGCTTTGGTGGCTACTGCCACTGCCTCCTTCCTTACCAGACGGATGATTGCCAAGATACCGATGTGCCTACACTTCAGGCTNNTGGCTGTCTATCTGTAAGGCCTCTGGTCCTAGGTAAACGTGCGTGCAGATCCGAGATCAGAAAAAGGTAAAGTGTTTTAATTGTAAGTGTTTTACTATGATATTTCGTTGTATTTTATGGAGTTGCTTCTTGAATAATGATTCATTAAGTGTAATAATGGAGAGAATCATAGGAGAAATACATGCGAAAAACTGATGTAGTCGTAATTGGCGGAGGAGCCTCTGGCTTGCAGGCTGCCATTACTATCAAGACAACCTATCCCGAAAAAGAAGTATTGCTTGTTCGTAAAGAGCAACAGGTACTTATCCCTTGTGGAATCCCTTACCTGTTCGGAACCTTGGAAGATACCAGCAAGGATATCCTACCCGACAAGTTGCTCACCAGTGTGGGTGTTGAGATTGTCCTTGATGAGCTGGTTGACATCCATGTCGAAGATCACCAGTGTGTGTTTGCCAGTGGTGAGACCATCTCCTATGGCAAGCTGATCCTTGCGACAGGCTCGGTTCCTACCAAACCTGCATGGCTGAAGGGTTCGGACTTGAAGCAAGTCTATACCATCCCCAAGAACAAGATTTATCTTGATGCGATGTTATCCGGTCTTTCCAAGCTTAAAGAGGTTCTGGTAGTAGGGGCAGGCTTCATTGGTGTTGAGGTCTCAGACGAACTGAACAAGCGTGGCTAC
>DMAO01000007.1 GCA_003446545.1 Sphaerochaeta sp. | reverse complement strand
TTATGTATTTACAACCTGAGCCAACCGCGAATATAAGGAAAAGGGTCAGCATCAGGACTTATCAGAAGTACAGGTTGTTCCATACGTAGGGTACTCCTGCTTTTTGAAGTTGTCAACAAAAATATACAAATCTTCAATTTGTATTTGATTTTTACTACGCATTGGTGAATAAATTCAAATCTATGGATAGCTCTTGTTTTTTGACAAATAGTCCTCACCACTAACACCAATACAAGCATATGCATTACATGTATAATTATACATGTAAACAGTTAATATTTTTCTCTTCCTAAAAAAATACAGTAATTTCACTTTCAATGAATGCAAATACCCTGTAAAATCCTTGAATAGTTCCCTGATAACTGACCAAGATTTCCTCTATATCTTCCAATTATCAGTTGCAATCTTACAAGAAATACAAAATAGCATTTGATTATTTTACTATTTCATTTGATTTTTCAATTGACGTTTGATAGTATAGAACAAGAGAAAACCTTCCTATTTACAGGGAAACGGCTTCAATCCCATACAAAAGGAAACATCATGGCTGCAGATCTTGACCGTTATACCATAAAAACCGTTGAAAGGGCTTTTCAGATTCTTGATTATGTAAGCGAGCAATCACGTCCTGTTTCCATTCAGGACATCAGCGTAGCCCTGGACATCAACACCAACATGACCTTCAGGCTTCTTGCTTCCCTGCTGAACTCCGCCTATATCAGCAAAGACGGCTCTACAGGATTATATTCGGTTTCCCTCAAATCCTTACGGCTCTCCCGCAACGCCCTCCAATCGATTGAGATCAGGAAGGTGTGCATGCCCTATCTGGAATTGTTGTGGAACTCCTTTCCCAAGGCCAATGCAAACATGGCTGTCTACTACCAGCAGGATGTACTGGTAATTGACAGGATAGACAGCCTATCCCTTCCCCGAACGTACTTCACTCCAGGAAGATCCCTCCCCTTCCACTGTACGGGCCTTGGGAAAATCCTGACCTGTACCCTTGAGGAGAAGGAAATAGACCAACTCATCAAGGACAAGGGTCTGAAGCAGTATACGCTGCAGACCATTACAACCCCAGAGGGCATAAAGGAAGAATTGCTAAAGGTCCGTACTGAGCAGGTAGCAAGAGACCGCAACGAGTTCATCAGTGGGGACAACTGCAGTGCTGTTCCTATCTATGGGCGGGGAAACAAGATCATAGCAGGCTTGAGCATCTCAGCCCTCGAACCCTACATGAGTAGCGAAGAAGTTGAAGCCGCCATTCCCAAGCTGAGGGAGACTGCAATGAAGATTTCCTACACCATGGGATTCAATGAGGGGATTTGAGGTGGGGCACGTAGCATAAATCCACCTACCCTGAAGAAGAAAGAACCATACATCCAAAGCACAAAACACTTGAGGGATATCCTGATCAGGACATCCCTCCATACTACATTTCCATAGTTATCTATCGCGGTAGTGAGAACCACATTGAACAATGCGGATGATATCTTTTTCTATCCGGTAGACAAGACGGTTACGATCATCAATCTTTCTGCTCCAATAGACCGAAAGGTCTCCAGATAGCCGTTCCGGTTTTCCTGTCTTGTCCAGCATGCAAAATCTTCCCAATAATCAGTGGATTTCTATTGGTAGGTATAGTCCACAATCTTGACGATTCCGAACTGTTCCTTCTGAGCTTTGGTCATTTATGGCCTCACAGGCTTGAGCTCCCCCGATCCTGACCCTTACACAGGAATTAACGACAGATGAGAAACTTCAGATATCTCTAGGAACCAGTAATTAGAGGGAGTCCCTAGTCCAGGAGCTCCCTCTTACTCAGTACCCTAGCAAACAAGAAGTGCTCTCCTTGCTTGCTTACACTCACGTGGTTTGTCTTCCTACTTGTTCACCACATTAACAGCTTTCCCAGCAAGGAACCCCTTGAGGTTATCAACAGCAATACCCATCAGGCGTGTTCTGCTCTCCTTAGGAGCCCAGCTGATATGAGGAGTTATGATGCAGTTCTTCGCCTTCAGAAGCGGGTTGTCAGCCTTGATGGGCTCAGTGGATACGACATCCAACCCGGCTGCATATACCTTACCACTGTTGAGGGCGTCACTAAGATCTTGCTCAACAATAAGAGGGCCCCGGCTGTTGTTGAGGATGATGACCCCATCCTTCATCTTGGCAATGCTTCCCCTGTTGATGATCCCCTCAGTCTCAGGAGTGAGTGGACAGTGCAGGGCAATGACATCGCTTTGGGCGTAGAGCTCATCAAGCTCCACATACTTGCAGTCAGCATTGGATATCCTATACCCGTCATAGGCAAGCACCTCCATACCAAAGGCCCTGGCGATGCGACCGGTTGCCTGCCCGATCCTTCCAAAGCCGATGATGCCGATTGTCTTATCCCTAAGCTCCATCAGAGGGGTGTCCCAGAAGCAGAAGTCCGGGCTCGCCGTCCATCGGCCTTTCTTGACTTCATTACTATGGTGTGCAACCTGGTTGGTGATCTCCAGCAACAGGGCAAAGGCAAACTGGGCTACAGCATCAGTACCGTAGGTAGGGATGTTACAGACAGGGATTCCTTTCCTTTTTGCCTCTTCGATATCGACCACATTGAAGCCTGTAGCCAACACACCGATGTATTGTATCGAAGGAGCCTTGCCTATGGTCTCTTTGGTAAGGGGTGTCTTGTTGGTGATGACAATGTCAGCATCACCGATACGGGAAAGAATATCCTTCTCTTCAGTGCGGTCATAGACCCTCAGGTCCCCTAAAGCAGAAAATCCTTCCCAGCTGAGATCCCCAGGATTCAGCGTATATCCATCAAGCACTACAATTGTATGGTTCATCTAAATTCTCCTTATACCCAATATTTTTTCTTCTCTCCTTTCCTTTTTATCACATAGCCTTATACCCCGACAATACGTACTTGCCTGCTCTATTGCTCATAGGATAGAAGCCACTTCTCGGTATGCTATGGTACTTCCCCTTACGAAATTCCCTCGAACACCGTACTCCTAGGAGCCAGGCTTCCTGCAGAGTATCCCCAGATAGACTGGTACTCAGAAGGATCCTCACCCATCCCCTCAATCTGCCTCAGGTAGTGTGCTATGGACTTGGACTCGATGATGATCACCGATCCCATCTCTTCAATGACCTTGCTATGAGGCCTTGTATGGTCGAACTCGAACCTCAGGATTCTTCTGCCATCATCGGTAAGGCCGATGGTTCGGTACGTATTGCTCTTGCCAACACCTGGAAGGTTCAGCGTATTGCGGTCGGTAGCGAGGAAAGGGATCTCATCGGACTTGCGGATGGAGTCGATGCTTTCCACCATATTCTGGGCATCGCTCATGAAAGGTCGGAGGGAGGCGTGGTAACGCTGGGCTACCTGACCGATGGAACTCTCCTCGATCTGCTCTTGGGTAGAACGGGAGTTGGTGGCAAACAGCTCACGGTTCTCCGTGAACCCCTTTACCGAAAAGGTATAGTACGGAAGCACCCCGATTTCGTTGAGGACCTTCCTCAGCTTGGCTGAGTGTCCCCTTCTGGAAGCCGCTACCGTGAAGACCTCCTGGTTGGTCACAGCCCACCCAGCTTCAAGCAACCTGGCTATAGCCTTCTTGGTGTCAGGGGTGATCTCCATAGCGGAGGAGATGTGGGTCTGCACCACACACTGGCTGATGCCAACCTGCTCTGCCTTCTCCCTAAAGACCCTGAGCACCTCCACAAGTTCCTTGGTAACCCGTTGGGGCAGGTAGACAGGAATCTTAGTCCCAAGCCTGACACGCCTCATGGTTGCATACTTCTCCCCTTCCTCCCTGTCTTCATTGTCAAGGAGCTTGTTCTTTGCCATCTGGAGCACTGCATCAAGTATTTGTTGCAAAGAGGCAACGGAACTCATGAAGGCATCACCTCCGGTAATCAGGATGTCAGAAAGGTAGGGATCGTTACGGAAGTACTCCATATTCACCTCAAGGTTCTTTTGCCAACTCAGACGGGGACGAAGCTTCTCCAACTCGAAATTGAACCTTCCCGCTTGAAAGTCATACATCCTCTGACAGTAGGCACAGAGCCCTCCACAAGCACGGCCCATGGTATCAGGAATGAAGATGGCGACCTCAGGATACCGGCGATGGACATTGTGGGAAGGGAGAATCCAGCCAGCCACATTAGGTTTGCCGGGCTCTGCTATGTCCTCCTTCTCCCAGGCAACAATGCTGCCGAACTCGTCGACAAGGTCCTGACTGTAGAACAGGTAGGACCGGAGGACAAGGTCACTGCCAGGATTCTCCTGCTCCTCTTTCTTTCGTGTATCAATGAGGGAAAGGAAGTACGGGGTGGCAAAGATGGGAATACCCTTCTTTTCAGCCTCCTTCATGATGCGTAGCTCCTCTTCACCCATGGAGAGGTCCAGATACCTGTTCAGCTCATCAGCGCTTCTGATAGCAAAATGCAGATGGAAGCGGTCCTCCCTCCACCAAGCGAGCACCTGCTTGCGTATCTGTTTTTCACTCATGCCCTTTTTCAGCTGGTAATGGGAGCTCTTTCTTTCGCTTGTCTTCAGCCTCTCGATAAGTAGCGCAACGATGCGCTCCTTATTGTGAGAACGCCAGGTGATAACATCAGAATCCAAGCCACTGCTGTGGCGTCCCATCCATTGCTGTACCTGACTGCGGGTAGGGATGTTGGAATTCTCAACCTCACTAAGCTGGGAAAACAAGTGTGCCATATCCTCAAGGAAATCAGGGTTGCAATCCTCACACTGCCGTGTCAGAACCTTTCTCATCAAAGCAATAGGTCTTGATACAATTACCTGCCCATGCAAATTCCAGTCAGGATAGGATTGCCCCTCGTGGTCAAGGTAATCCATGATCCTCAAATATGCCATGGACCTGACGGACAGCTTGTAGTAATCCTGTTCACTCTGCTCTTCGCCTGTGTAGTATGCCCAGGCGGTGGGGTACTCACTCTGCATATAGGCGGTGTAGTGATCACGTAATGCCTCTACCAACTGGGCATCACTGAGCTTTGCATCTAAAAACAAGGGAAGTATCGTCGGATTGTCGCTCTGTATCTTGCTGACAAGTTCAGAGGCAAGGGATGATTGTGTATTCATGGCACTAGAATACAGCCTAGAGCAAACATCTGTCAAGTGTTTTATATAAGTACTTACAATGAATAAATTTATATTGATTTTCAGGGCATAACCAAGCCTTTCTCATNNACAAAACCACCCGCACAGGTTTGGTTTTTAGGAAATTTCCTCCAATCCCAGATTGGCTTCCATCGGTACCGGAATACTCTTTGGAGATCCTGAAAGGATGAGCCCTCCGGCGATTGCGGTCAGCGGAGCCACCAGTACCAACCCGAAACTGCCTACGAAGGTATGTACCAATTCCGAAGAGACGTAGACCATGTTCAAGACGTTCTCGAACGGTACACCCCTGGCCAAGAAAGTCATGAGCATGCCTGTATACCCACCGGAATACGCGAGCAATAGCGTTGTGGTCATGGTTCCCACTGCATGGCGTCCGACAGTCAAGCCCGATATGACCAAGTCCCTGCGTATGATCTCCGGATGATTTTCCTTAACCTCATGCATCGAAGCGGCAATATCCATCGCCAAATCCATGACAGCGCCCGACGAGGCGACAAAAATACCGGCAATAAAAATGCTGGGAAGGTCAATATGACCGAACCCTGCATAAAGAAGTGATTCCAAGAAAGGGCTGTTCGCCCCATCGAGGTGGAACCACTTCACACATCCTAGTGCAAGCAACATCGTCGCTGTTATGCCTGCGAACGCCCCAATGAAGGCTGTCAGGCCTTTACGCGACACCCCGCCTACCAGGAAGATGATCACTGCAGTCAGTAGTGTGACAATACCGAAGGCGACCACGATCGGATTGAATCCCCATAGGAAAGAAGGAAGCAGCAATTTCAAAAGGATGATGCCGGTGAACACAAAGGAGACAATCGCCTTAAACCCAATCCACCCGGCTACCAACAGGAGGCAGACGAAGAATACAGTCACCAAAAGGATGCTTTTATCTGTCCGATAGTGGTCAATGACATTGGCATGGACAATAGATGATCCATCAGAGTTCAGGTCGAGCACAACCAAGGCCGTATCGCCTGGAACGAAGAACTTGTCCAACTCCTTCTTTCCAATCAAGATATTGCTCGTTTCCAATTCCTCGCCTGCGAAGGGACCTCTGTTCACCTTGATGACAACCTGTTGAACACCCTCCACAACCGGGCCGATTACCTTCACGAGGCTGTTGTCCACCTCCAAGATGGCAGCCGGGGTCCTGTATGCATTCTGGTTTTCCCCAGCATTTTCAAAACCTGTTGGGATCATGAGCAACAATGCGCTGAGCAGAATCGACCCGATGACCAGATATACATCCTGTGCCTTGATAGTTTCACGTGTATTGAACAATTTCATCTCTTTCCCTCATATCAGACATAGCCAAGGCGCAGCAATCGTTGAGGATTTGCCACGCCTTGCTTGTGTAACGTTTTCAATCAGAGGCTAGTTGGCCATCTTCTCGATTCCCATTGCTACCATCATCTTGTCGAATATATCGGTGTTGTCATAATAGCCTTGGAACAACTCCTGTCCGACTCCACGGGCGAACGTCGCTACCGGCACACCTGTGTGTGAGTAGGTCGTCCAGCCGATTCCAGCCTGCTGGTTGGTTATCTGGGTAATCTTGATTATGAGCGGTTCATACCCACCGTAGAGGAGATACAGGTCCTCTACCTGTGCCTTGATCATCTTATTGCCCATCGAACGTTCAAAGGCAATTTCAAGCTCATTCTGCTGCACCTCAGAAAGGGCATTGAAGTCCATCCCGAAGGCCTGTTCGATCGCTGGCAAGAGATCTGACAGCCGTGGATTCTTCCCACTTGAGTGTATCTGCGCCTTGTAAGGAGCAAGCACCTCTTGGCCAAATGCCGTGAAAGACATCGTTTGCTTGACAACCTCATTGAAGAAGGTCGTATACTTCGTCCCTGCAAATCCGATGGTCATCCCACCTGTCTCATGATCGCCTGTCACGATGATTAGGGTATCCTCGGGATGCTTATCGGCAAATGCGATGGCTTTTGCAATTGCATCGTCAAAGGCCAACGTATCACCGATGGAAGCGCCGGCATCGTTGGCGTGTCCAGCCCAGTCTATCTTCCCACTCTCCACCATCATGAAGAATCCATCGGGATCATCGCTGAGCAACTCAATACCCTTTGCAGTATAATCAGCTAGGGAGAGTTCGCCTTCCTTGCGGTCGATCTCGTACGGCATGGCTGCGGAGTCCTGCAACCGTTCGTTGACTGCCACCACCTTACCTACTCCCGGTCTGAGCGAATTGAAGGCATCCACCGTATTCACATAGGTGAATCCTGCCGATTTCGCTATGTCCAGAATATTCTGCTGATCCTTGTTCTTGCCGGTGGGTTGGGCGAATCCGCCACCACCAAAGTAGTCGAATCCACTCTTGGTCAGTTGTACCGCGATATCATACATGTTGCCGCGGGAGGGGACCTTGGCGTAAAAACAAGCCGGGGTCGCATGGTCAATCGAGACGGAGGAAACTACCCCGACTTTCTTCCCCTGATCCTTGGCGTACTCGGCGATCGTCTTGTATGCCACGGTCTTGCCTACATCCATGTTGATCACCCCGCTGAGCGTCTTGTTTCCCGTTGCTATGGCTGTTCCTGCTGAAGCGCTGTCGGTGATCAATGAACCTGCATCATAGGTGGTGGTAAGCCCTACCACGGGGAATTGCGAGAAACGCAGATGCTGCACCTTCACATCATCCGATACCTTGGCGTTGGCGTACGATTCGGCAGCGTTGATCTGTGCAGTCGCCATACCATCTCCGATGAACAGAAATACATACTTGGCT
>DMAO01000133.1 GCA_003446545.1 Sphaerochaeta sp. | reverse complement strand
ATATGCACAGCCTTCGCTATGTAAAAAATACATCACAAGAGCCACATCCACTCGTATAACCGCCTCTGATATGATACGATTGGCCATCTTCACATTACGCCCCTCTGAAAGGGCACAAGGAAGGACACTACATGCAAGAGAAAGATGACCTGGATCTCAAGGAAAAGGTTTCACTCAATTTCCTGGAACGCATCATAGAGGATGACCTCGCTAATGATCGGGTTCCCAATGGGACTATTGTCACACGGTTCCCCCCTGAGCCAAATGGCTATCTGCACATTGGACACATCAAGGCCATCTGTATCAACTTTGGCCTGGCTGCTACCTATGGCGGACGTTGTCATCTCCGTCTGGACGACACAAACCCAGAGAAAGAAGAACAGGAATATATCAATGCGATCAAGAAGGATATTCGATGGCTTGGCTTTGACTGGGGCACACATGAGTACTATGCTTCCGATTACTACCAGAACCTCTACGAGATTGCAGTTCGCCTGATTGAGGAGGGCAAGGCCTATGTCGACTCACTTTCTGCTGAAGAGATGAGGACGTACCGTGGCACCCTTACCGAAGCAGGGAAGAACAGTCCTTACAGGGATCGTAGTATTGAGGAAAACCTCACTCTGTTTGAAGAGATGCGCCAAGGCAAACATCCTGAAGGCACGCACATACTCAGGGCAAAGATCGATATGAGCAGCCCCAACATCAACATGCGTGATCCAGCCCTCTACCGCATCAAGTTCGCTCATCACCTGAGGACAGGGGATAGGTGGTGTATCTATCCGATGTATGACTTCACCCACCCCATCAGCGATGCCCTGGAAGGAATAACACACTCTATTTGTACCCTCGAATTCGAGGATCATCGTCCTGCCTATGACTGGGCAACCTCCATCGATGGCATCAAGCATACTCCTCACCAGTATGAGTTCGCCCGACTGAACATCAACTATCTGGTCATGAGCAAACGGCGTCTTCTCAACCTCGTGAAGTTGGGTATCGTAACCGGCTGGGATGATCCTAGGATGCCAACCATAAGCGGAATACGTAGGCGTGGATACTCACCCGAATCCATGAAGGATTTCATCAACCGTGTCGGCGTTGCCAAGGTTGAAGGGGTAGTAGACTACTCACTGATGGAGTTCTGCGTCCGTGAGGACCTGAACAAGCGCTCTGATCGCCTGATGGTCGTCCTCGACCCCCTCAAGGTTATCATCGATAACTACCCCGAGAACAAGATTGAGTATTTCGAGGCTGTGAACAACCCTGAAGACCCCAATTCAGCAACCCACCAGATTCCATTTGGTCGGGAGCTGTATATCGAACGGGAAGACTTCATGGAAGAACCTCCGAAAAAGTATCATCGTCTCTATCCCGGCAATGAGATCCGCCTGAAGTACGCCTACTACATCAAAGCCGACTCGGTTGTAAAGGACGAGCAAGGCACTGTCACCGAGGTGCACTGCACATATGACCCGCTCTCCAAGGGAGGCACAACCCCAGACGAAAGGAAAATCAAGGGAACCAGCCACTGGGTGAGCGCCACCGAATGTGTCACCATTGAGGCTAGGCTGTATGACAAGCTTTTCCTTGACGAGAACCCAGGCAAGAGTACGGGCAACTACCTTGATGACCTTAACCCAGATTCACTGGTGATAGTCCCTGAGGCAAAGGCTGAACCTGAGATTCTCAGTGCAAAGGTCGGAGACTATCTACAGTTCATCAGAAACGGATACTTCTGTCGCGACACTACGGACGGCCAGGATGGCAAGCTTATATTCAACAGGACTGTCACTCTCAAGGACTCCTGGGCCAAAATGAAGAAAAAAATGGGGATGTAACCTAGAATACTGCAGGGCAGAGAAATGATTCTCTGCCCTCTTCTTCCAAGCATCAGATAAGAGGAGGAAATGGTATGAACTATTTCTTTGACCAGCATTTTCATGTCATGAATATCGAACATCCGAACTTGCTCTCTTTCTTTGCTTCCCTCGATACCCAGATCCCTGACCTCATTACCAGTGGGGCATTCTCCCCAAGCTATATCTTCACCCCCAAGAACCGTAGGGGTTCGCTCATGCTTGACAGGATCACAAACACGCTCACCACGTTTGACCAACCCATCGGGCAAACATTGGCCCTGATGGAGGATGACCTTATGGGCAAGTTCGCCTCCCATGAGGAAGATTCCCCCAAGCCGGACAAGCCATTCATCAGGGATGGTAAAATGCATATGCGAAACAGAGGGTACGACAAACTGGCCATGTGCCCCCTGCTGATGGACTTTTCCAGCACCGATATAAGCAAGGAAAGCCTCTACTACCCTCCCAGAAAGGCCAAGAAAATACTCAAGTATGCAGAGGACACCTTAGCAGGATTTGACTGGTACAGGGAAAACCACCCTGACGGCCTCTTTGAATTCTACCCATTCATAGGCATTACCCCTCCTGCACATTCCATTGAATTCATAGAGGAATTGCTGGATACCTATGTGAACAAAGACCATACACGAAAAAGCCAGTTCAAACAGGGAAAGAAGAAGTTCTACGGGATAAAAATCTATCCGCCCTTAGGATATGATCCCTGGCCTTCCGACCCAAAGGAGAAGGATAAGGTCACTCTCATCTACAAGTTCTGTACAGAACACGACATCCCCATCATGACACACTGTGATGACCAGGGCTTTCGGGGAGTGTCACCCAAGGATGCCTGGAAATTCACTTCCCCTACAACCTACAAGCCAGTCCTGGAAAAATATCCAACGCTACGAATTGACTTTGCCCATTATGGGTGGCAGTACAATCCTATGCATAAGAACCCTCTCTCAGTCTTAAGTGCCGCAGCTAACAAGGTCCCAGATTCGCCTTGGTTTTATGAGTTGGTGGATCTGATGCACAATTATCCCAACATCTATGCAGACTTCTCTTTCAGCGGAACCAACAGTGACTTCTACGTACAACTCAATAACTATGTAAAATCCCTAGAGGATTCCAAGGCTCAGACGGTATTGGAGCGATCAATCTTCGGTTCTGATTTCAATGTGCATCTCTTGAAGGTGGAGTCGTATAACTCCTACTACCGGATGTTCGAACAGTCACCATTTGGTGATGATGAGGTGCACTCCTTCGTCCAGACCAATCCTATGCTGTTTATGGGTATTGTTGAATAGGAAGACAACCACGATGAAACGCCCCTAGGACATAGGGGGCTTATGAGACAGGGATAAAAACAAGTCCTGCCTCAGATTCTTACTCAGGGAAAACCCAACAAGGTCTTCAGGACAAAAATTAAGGCAGACATGTTACTGCCTGCCGTGGTCCAATCGTTGACCCTTAGGACAACTCCTAGTAGTTCTTTGCTACTAGTTCGAAATACGCCTGTGGATGGTTACAGACAACACAGAGGCCAGGGGCCTTCTTGCCGATGACAATATGACCACAGTTGGAGCACTTCCAGATCTGCTCTCCATCCCTACTGAATACAAGGCCTTCCTCGACGTTCTTCAAGAGATCGAGATAGCGCTGCTCATGGTGCTTCTCAATTGCTGCTACCATTTCAAAGAGTGCTGCAATCTTGGTAAACCCTTCTTCACGAGCATCCTTAGCAAAATTCACATACATATCAGTCCACTCGTAGTGTTCTCCTGCAGCAGCGTCCTTAAGGTTTGTTGCAGTAGTGGCAACTTCACCACCTTCCTGGAGAAGCTTGAACCAAATCTTTGCATGTTCTTTCTCATTGCCAGCAGTCTCTTCGAAAAGATTGGCAATCTGGACATATCCTTCTTTACGGGCCTTGGAGGCATAGTAGGTGTACTTGTTTCTTGCCTTAGATTCACCAGCAAATGCTGCACCCAGATTAGCTTCAGTCTTCGATCCTTTTAATTCCATACAATTGCTCCTTTACTGCGTGTTGGCAGCATACTTTTTTTGACAATCAGGACAAATCCCGTTAAAAACAAGTTCATACGATTCCACTTTATAGCCATGCGTGGCAATATTGTCACTGGAAAGAATAACATCCTCAAGCAATTCAATATCACTGACCTGCTTACAGTGCGTACACTGGATGTGATAGTGTTTTCCCAAAGTCCTGTCAAAATGATCAGGTCCTCCTAACACACGAACACGTTTCACCTGTCCCTCATCTACCAACATATTCAGATTCCTATACACGGTAGCACGACTGATGGAGGGGTGCTTACTGACTATCATATCATAGATTTGTTCAGCATTGGGGTGATTATCAGCTTCTGAAACAGCTTCCCAAATTAAGCCTTTCTGTATTGTTTGTCTCTTTTCTTTCATGTTAACCCTAATTGGTATCGTTTCTCATATGAGAGAATAAACTACATATTAAATTATGTCAACTTCTACTGGATAAACAACACATTCCATTCTCGGGAATATGTACACGTACATATTCCCCTGTAGCAGCCAACATGATTTCCTTTGAACCAAGAGTAAAAAGCAACAATTCTCACACAGTAAGAAGAAGCTTTCTTTTAATTCTCCAAGAGATTATATCGTGTCAGTCCGTACAACTACGCACTAACGCCCTCTCCTAATCTCCGATATGCTGTTGACCATGGAGGAACCTATGGACCAGACAGCAAAAAGCACATTCAGCTTTGGAATCGAACCAATCAGCAAAAGAGCCTACCATCGTAGTGGTAAGTACAAGAAGACTACCAGGACCAGACGCCGTCGCAAAAGCGGACTGAAGTATCGTAAAGCCGAAGAGAACACCAAGGGCCTTGTCCTGGCAGGATTCATCGGCATCCCCTCAGGACCTGTTGCAGTTTCAGAAATGGAGGTGTCGCTATGATGGATGTCGGTGATGTCCCGATCTACCTGCGCCCTGGTTTCACAGATGGCAGGAAGGCAATTGACGGCCTGGTGGGTGTCATCCAGGAACAGATGAAGATGGATGTCCTGCAGGGCGGGCTGTTCATCTTCTGCTCCAAGGCCAAGACCTCAATCAAGTGCATCCTCTGGGATGGGACGGGATTTTGGAATATACAGAAAAAATTGGTGGGCTATACCTTCGCATGGCCACGCGACGAGCGTGAGGTGATGAGGATTACCTCCCAGCAGCTGGGGCAGCTGCTGGATGGCATCGATGTGTTCCGCAAGTTCGTCCCCTGGGCGGACGTCAAGATCTCATAGCAGGTAAAACTTCCTTATGATACCCCGAAATGACATTATGGATACATTTGATGTATTTATAATGTCATTTTAGGCTATCAAACACTGTACAAAACCGCTAATGTATGATACTATTTCCTCATGAAGTTTGAGGTAAGCCATCAGGACCGGTCGGTCATCATAGCTCTGGGTTCAAAGCTCAAGAACAAGCAAGGCGAGGGTCTTGTCACGCCACCCATACCCCTTCCTGATGAAAGGGTCTTCGCCCATTCCTCCAAGGAAGAGCTTGCGGCCCTGGCCAGGATGGCTATCATACAAGCCAATGAGGTGACCAAGGCCAACGAGATACTCCAGACCAAGCTCGGCCTCATCATTTCCCTGCTGGACGGCACTGCCGATGTGAGGTGTGAGCAGTCTACAGTCGCAGACCTTGACCTCTTTGCAGAGGACCAACAGATAACCGGGCAGGATGGGGACAGGCCTCTGCTTGAATCCGATACTGCAGAAGGCAAGGACAAGAAGGCCATAAGAAACACCAAAAAGGACCTAACCGGGTGCACCCATGTCGTAGAGAGGGTATATGCACTTACCGAGGAGCAGATCAGGATGCTTGAGGATTCCGGCATGCAGGTCAGGGTCCTTGGTGAGGATGTCAGCGAATTTTACCAGTCCATCAATGTCATGATCCGTTTCAAGGCAAAAATGCTGAAGTACTCGCTCAGGGACAAGGTGACCGGTGAGGAAAGCATAGTGACAGCCAAATCCGTCGCACGCTTCCTGCCGAAGACCAAGGTCGGGGACCTTTTCCTCGGGGACTTCTTCCACAAGAAATATGCCATGCATGTCCCCTTCAACAGGTACAGCCAGGCGCTCAGGCTTGACGGGTGCAACATCAGCAGGCAGGACCTCGACCGCTACCATATGCAGGTGTATGAGAGGATCTGGAAAATGGAGGAGCTTCTCGAAGAGAAGGCAAGGGCTTCGGAGGTCCTGTACATCGACGAGGTCCCGACGGTCACCCAGAAAAGTCCCAAGAAGAAGAACTACATATGGGTATTCAATACCGATGAGTTTGCCTGGTACCGGTACTTTGAGGGACGGGCGGGAGCCGATCCTCTCGGACATTTCAAGGATTACTCGGGGTTCTGCATGACAGATGCATATGCAGCCTATCCTGCATACCTTCATGCAGCGACCCTTTGCGCCTGTCTCGTACATTGTCGTCGCCGGTATGTCGATTACCGGAAAATTACCGGGTCCGAGGCTGCGGTGAAGTTCCCCCTGGACTGTTTCGGGAAGATCTATCATGAGGATGGGATCCTCAGGGACAGGCTCAAGGCCGGTGAGATGACCGAGGAACAGTTTCTTGAGGATAGGAACGCCATTTGCCTGCCCATCCTGAAGGATCTGAAGCAATGGTGTGACAACTGTGCCCTTACCGGTTACGGAAGGAGTGTCCCTCTCAAGCGCGCTGTCACCTATACCCTGAACAACTGGGAAAAGATCGAGAATACGTTCCTTTCTGCCAAGACTGATCTCGACAACAACAGGAGCGAACGTCTCGTAAAAGTCATAAAACTTGGCTCTAAGAACTGGATTACGCATGGCAGCGAGGAAGGTGCGAGGGCAACGGCTCTGATGTACAGTCTCATAGAGACCGCCAAGATGTATGGCCTCAACCCCCGTGACTACCTTTCCTATCTGTTCATGAAGGGAGCTGTCTCTGCCAGCTGGGGACTTGGCAGGGAAATCCTTGAGCCTCTCATGCCTTGGAACGTAAATCAGGAAGACCTGTCCATTGTAACCGGGGAATACCAGTTCATTGCCGACAACATGATCCCCATCGAGAAATATGAGGCCAGGATGGCTGAGATACAGGCCCAAAAGGGCTAGGCTGCATTCAGTATACATTGGTTCATCCGTTGATAGCATCCTGGTTCTCCTATGGATGCTATCGTATATTACCCTCGTTTATAGCATAAGTGCGTAGTTGTACGGACTGACACGATTCTTCAAAGGATATGCAAGATCTTCGTCTGGATATTGACTTCATGCAGGATGACCTGGATGTTGAGCGACTTGATGAATACGTGATGCAATTCAAATCCAAAGTTCTGGAAACAAGGGTGTTGCGTCTAAAAGGAGCCTATCTATGATCGATATCAATGCAATCAAGAGTTTTTTCCCACCGAGCATGAGAGAAGACAGTGAATACCAGAAACTCATGCTCAAAGAATATATCCAATGTCAAATATTGGAATATCTTTCAAACTCCAGGTACATTGCAAAACTCTCTTTCATTGGTGGTACGAATCTCCGACTCATCAAACATAG
>DMAO01000233.1 GCA_003446545.1 Sphaerochaeta sp. | reverse complement strand
CAAAGATACAGCCTCTGGGCCCTCTTTGGAAAAAAAGATGTAACTTGGTTACCAGTGAGTTGTTAAAGATATGGAAATACAGAGCAACGATGAGCAGGCGTTCAAGCAAGTTTATGAACAGGTTTTCCCGGTTTTGATGCGTGTAGTATATCATGTCACCAATAATCAGGATCTTGCTGAAGAAATTTGCCAAGAAGCTTTCATCAGGTTTTTTGACAAGGGCATGGTTTTTCCCTCTCTTAACGATGCCAAGTATTGGCTCATTAGGGTATCGAAAAATTTAGCCATCAATCAGGTAAAGCGTAAATCGCGTGAGATGATGATGGTTGATAAGCTGAAGAAGTATCCTTCTTCGCACTCCAACTCAAATGGAGGCGAACAGGTCCTTATGGAAAAAGAGACCCGTAAGCAGGTTCAGGATGCGATAGACCAGCTCCCGGAGAAATTCCGCCTTGTCATTGTGATGAAGGAGTATACGGATATGGACTACAAACAGATTGCCCAAGTTTTGCACATTTCCGAGAGTAATGTGAAGGTGAGAGTGTATAGGGCACGAAAGATGCTTGAGTCACTGCTTACCCAGGAGTAGCCTATGTGTGTAGATGATGAATTGTTGAATACCTATCTTGATGGTGAGCTTGATGAGCCATGGAGAACACAGGTTGAGGAACATCTAGGATATTGCAATGCGTGCAGACAGCGCCTGGACCAGCTAAGACAGCTCCAGCAGCGTATAGCTTCTGCTATCCTTCCTGATGAGGATATCAGTTTGAGGCAGGATAGGGTTCTCGCCTTTTTTGAAAAAAGCAGGTTTCCCATGAAAGACAAGAGGATGCATATTTTTCGTAAGAAAGTTCAAGTCAGACTTATTCCTGCTCTAATGACAACTGCTGCCGCTTTTGTTGTGGTGTTCATTGGCTCTTTTGTCCTTTTCGGCACCAATGCAAGCCAAGCCCAGGATATTCTGCCTGGCATAGCTACTCCAATGGATAGCGCCAATGTCCGTCAGGTCTCAGACACACAGAGTGTCACCTTGGATTCCTTCTCCTTGGAACAGATAGTGCAGCATCTTGATGCGATGGGGTATGCGGTCACGCTGGAAGTAAAGGCGGTTACGCCTCTAGAATAGTGCTTTGCCTCCTTGTTTCCCCTCGTTGAAGGCTCTACATTGACTTGTAGAGCCTTCTCTATTCTGGTACTATACACGCATTATTTTTCTCGCTGTAGGAGGCCCATTGTGAAGGCAGTAGAGTTGCCAAAGGCTTACGATCCCAAGGATTTTGAAGACCGTATCTATGAAGATTGGATGAAGAACGGGATGTTCAAACCTGTCGAAGGAGATGCATCTCCCTTTACTGTCGTTATGCCTCCTCCAAATGTTACCGGGATTTTGCATATGGGTCACGCCCTGAACAACTCCCTGCAGGATATCCTTACCCGCTATTACCGCATGAATGGGAGACCCACCCTTTGGGTGCCTGGAACTGACCATGCCGGTATCGCCACCCAACATGTGGTGGAACGCCAGCTTGCAAAGGAAGGTCTGCGTCGTCAGGACATTGGGCGCGAAAAGTTCCTCGAGCGTACCTGGGAGGTGAAGGACAAGCACCATGCAACCATCAAGAGCCAGCTGGAGAAGATCGGTTGCAGCTGTGACTGGAGCCATGAGCGCTTCACCATGGATGAGGGACTCAGCAAGGCTGTACGGGAAAGCTTTGTCCTTCTCTATGAGCGGGATTTGATCTACAAGGGCGAATATCTGGTCAACTACTGCCCCAGTTGTGGTACAGCCCTTGCTGATGACGAGGTGGAACACCACGAGCTTGTAGGCACCCTCTGGGACATCCGCTATCCCTATAGCGAAGGGGAGGGCTACATAACAGTCGCTACCACTCGTCCTGAGACAATGTTCGGCGACGTCGCTGTTGCTGTCCACCCTGATGATGAGCGCTACACCTCTCTCGTAGGCAAACTACTTAGCCTTCCCCTTACCGACAGGAAGATCCCTGTCATAGCAGACAGTTTTGTTGACATGAGCTTCGGAACAGGAATAGTGAAGATCACCCCTGCCCACGACCCCAATGACTGGCAGTGTGGCAAGCGTCACGGACTTGATGCTATCAACGTCCTGAATCCTGACGGTACGCTCAATGAGAACTGCCCTGAAAAATACAGAAACCTCTCTGTAACCGATGCAAGAAAGCTTGTGGTCGAAGACCTCAAGGCCCTCGGTGTCCTGGTCAATGAAAAGGTGCATATCCATGAGGTAGGGCACTGCTATCGTTGTCACTCGGTCATCGAGCCCTACCTGTCGAACCAGTGGTTCGTCAGGATGGAAGGGATGGCCAAGAAAGCCCTAGAGGCTTGGGAAAAGGATGAAATACAGTTCTTTCCCAAGCATTGGGAAAATACCTATGTCCACTGGCTTGAGAATATCCATGACTGGTGCATCAGCCGTCAGCTCTGGTGGGGACACAGGATCCCTGTCTGGGTGTGCCAGGAGTGTGGTGAAGTAATCGTAGCAAAAGAGGATCCCACTCACTGTCCGAAGTGTAACTCAACGAATATAGAACAGGAAACCGATGTGCTCGATACTTGGTTCAGCTCTTGGCTGTGGCCTTTCAGCACACTTGGCTGGCCAGATAAGAGTCAGGACATGGAAGACTACTTCCCAACCAGCACGCTGGTTACCGGCTATGACATCATCTTTTTCTGGGTTTCCCGCATGATAATGGCCTCCCTGGAGTTCCTTGGGGAAGTCCCCTTCAAGGACATCTACATCACCGGCCTGGTTCGTGACAAGCAGGGCCGTAAGATGTCCAAGAGCCTGGGCAATGGCCTCGATCCCTTGGAAGTGGTTGACCGCTATGGCGCCGATGCCATGAAGTTTACCCTCAGTTATATGGCGACCCAAGGCCAGGATATCCTCATTGACATGGAGTCCTTCAAGATGGGCTCGCGTTTTGCCAACAAGATATGGAACGCCGCACGCTTTCTTCTGATGAACCTGGAGGGGGCAACCCTGCTGGATATGGCATCCATCGAACTTTCCACCATGGACAAATGGATCTACAACCAGCTTAACTTGGCTGCTCTGAAGGTCAAGCTTTCCATGGAGAACTACAAGTTCAACGATGGGGCCCAAGCAGTCTATGACTTCTTCTGGAATGATTTCTGTGACTGGTATGTAGAGAGTGCCAAACAGGGACTCTATGCAGAGCAGCAAGAGAAGAAGGATAGGGTAGTCACCCTGCTGCTTGACCTGCTCGCATCCTCTATGCGCCTGATGCATCCTTTTGTCAGTTTCATAACAGAGGAAATCTATCAGAAGCTTCCTAACGTCAGTGATCCCCTCATCCTTAGTGCCTATCCTGTCTATCAGGAGGACAGAGCCTATGCTGAGGACGCGTTACTTGTTTCCAGGTTGCAGGAGGCGGTGACCCTGTTGCGCTCCGTACGGAGCGAACTGGGCATCCCTGTGGACAAGAAGATCCGTTTCGCCATCAAGACGGATAAGGATTTCATAGCAAGTGATTTCTTTGTTGCAGAGAAGGACCTCATAGCAACCTTTGTTGGCGCTTCCGATCTCATTATCGACACAGATGACTCCCTCGATGTAACCGGGGCCTTCCCCGTGGCAGGTACCGGCTATGAGGGCTTTGTCTTTGTCAGGGAGGCCATCGACCTGGAAAAGGAAATCGCCCGCTTGGAGAAGGATATGCAGAAGAACGAGAGTAGCCTTGAGGGTGTGTTGAAGAAGCTTTCCAATGAGAAGTTCCTTGCGAATGCCAGGGAAGAGGCTGTTGAGAAGGAACAGGGAAAGAAGGCTGAGTTTGATGAGAAGATTGAGAAGGGTTCAAAGCATATTGAGCTGTTGAAGTCCTTTCTGTAGGGATAGAGGCAGAGGGGTGCGTAAACCCCCTCTGAGAGAACCTTTCCTGCTTCTCTAATTCTAGTAAAATTACCAGCAATGTATATGCAAAACAGGCGTTTCCTAAGGGAAACGCCTGTTTTGGGTAGTTGTCAGAAATACTTTCTCTTTAAGATATATCTGATTATTTGTATCATATTATAAAAATACTAATAAATATACTAATAAAAAAACTAGTAAATAAATATCAAATATTGACAGTACTGTCTCTATACCGGTAGACTACGAGCAAGAGGATACATCATGATGACAAAATCGCTACAAGGGACAAAAGAGTTTTTAAATGATATTGTATCAATCTCAGATTTTAACCGCGGGAAGGCTGCTCAAATTTTCAAAACTTTGGAAGAATCCCATCGGAAAATTGTTGTTCGTAATAACCACCCTATAGGGATCCTCTTAAGTATAGAGGCATTTACTGAGTTAACTGAGGAAGCTGAGAACAATGCTTTGCTCGCAGAAGCTGTACAGCGAATAGTGCATAATAAACCCACCTATAGCATGCAAGAGGTAATGGATACTCTTGGAATTTCTGCAAAAGAACTTGAGGAATCCCAAGAAGATGAATTTGTATGAGCAGTTGGAAGATTGAGTACACTGAATACGCCCAAGACAAAAGGGGGATATGGGAAACTATTGGGGAATACTGGTAAAATGCACCTTTAGGTTTGATGAATAGTAAACTGCGCTCTAGTGGGATTCGAATCGTATATCGACTAGTCCATACAGAAGCAACTATGAAAGGTATTGTTATTGCACTACGTGATGATAATCAGGTCTATAAGATAGCCCATCCCAGACAGACATCTAGAAGGCAACTTCATCTATAGCCGAGTTCTCCACAAAACCCTGTGCTGAAATAATGGTGACCAATACCTGATTGGGTAGGCTGGCAATCCACTCACCGGGTTGTGCAATCGGACGGTGATTAACTGAGATTTGTCTTGGACCCGGATCAGAAAGCACCGAGACAGTACCCTCGTGTATTTCAATTTCAGTCTTTCCCAGACGCCCATCAATGGAGAACACCCGGTCTGTATCTATCAGATATCGGTAGGAAGCATCCGGTGTTTGGATTTGCACATACTGTGGGCTTTCCGAGGTTATACCTTTTGCCCAGAGCACAGCAGTCAATAGTATGACTGATATGAGTATGCAAAAATCCCCAATTGTAATTCCAAGTCTCTTCATACGGTTCGAGTCTATCACGGATGCAATGTTTTTATAAGATGGCTTGGATAGTTGGGAGAAGTGATGAATCTTAGCATGTTGCCCTATTGTGAGTCTTTTCTATAAAAATAGAGGCAGAAGGGTGTGTAAGACTCTCTGAAAAAACCTTTCAGGTGTTTCTACTCACCTCATGTGCAGGTCTTTTGCAGCTTGTGCAAGGCCTCATTGAATTCCTTTGCTGTCCTTGAGTCCTGAAGCCAGAGCACCAGATGTACCGTCACATCAATTATGCATATGGAAGTACCAAGAGATACTGCCATGGATATGCCGGTGAGAAGTCGGGCAAACCAGAGAACCGATAGTAGTACTGCCTCAAGAAGAACAAGATGTATCACGCTTCTAGCCACTATCTGTTTGGGGGACAACTCTTTCTTGGAGTATTTCACCATCAGGGGAAGAGAGGCAAGAGTTCCAAATAGCACAGGTGATAAAAACGCCTCATACCCAAACCTGGCATTGGGTTCAAACGCCATCCCGATAAGGGCCATGGCCACAGAGATGCAAGTGACTGAAACAAAAAAACTCATCATCACCCTTTTTACAAAGAAAGTTTTAAAGTCCATGGTTTGTCCCTCCCAGCACAGCACGTTTGATCTCAGGCACATACTGCCTTGAGATGAGTATCTTCTCTCCATTTTTCATGTGAGCTGTAAAGCGACCGTTCAGAGCAGGACTTATGCTTTCAAGTTTCATCAGGTTGATGACAAAGGATTTGGAACATCGGATGAAGTGCCTGTCGGAATAGGCCTTCTCAAGTTCGTACAGACGGAATTTGAGTGCATATCCCTTGCTCTTCGTATATGCAAAGACCTGTTCGCCAAACGCCTCAAAATAGAGGACATCGGAGAGATTGAACTGATAGATGTGATCATCCCTGCTCCCTGTCAATGTGGTACCCTTGGAAAGGGCATACGATCGTATGCTCTCGATGTCAGGGGTAACCTCAACACACTCAATAATGAGACACTCATCAGTTTTATCACTGATCTCTCTTATCCGTACCTTCATGTTCAATATTCCTTGGCAATCGTAGGTTCTCCTGCATCTTGTAAGAAGCAATTGAAAAATTCAAGCACAACGGTATTCATTGTTTCAATACAATACCGCGTATCTACCGTACCGATGCCAAGTAGGTTGGCAAGTAACGGAGAAAAAAGAGGAAGGTCCGTAAAGTTGAGATGCCCAGAATCCCCAAACACAGTCTCATACGCTTCAAGGGCATTTTGTGTTGCATGGAAATTACTATAGGTATCCCCGACAAGTTCCTTGGAATTGGTGTAATGGTCTTGTGCGTACACATTCAGAAGAGGGATTGGATAGGGTACATCGTTGAGGACAACCGCGTTGTTTTCAAATGCAATCTGTTCCCCCAGCATCGTGCCATCGAGTACGATTACCGCATCAATATCGGATCTCTCCCTGCCAATCTGTGCTGATGATGCACCACCGAGGGAGTGCCCAAAAAGACCGATCTTATCCGTATTGATATGGGAAAAGGGTGTATCGGCACTCTTTTTCTGGCACTCTGCAAGTATTGTGTCCAAAACAAAATTCTCGTCATCTATACGAAGTTTCATCCATTCTCTAGTGGTATTGAAGATGTCCTGTTCGTGTTCTGTGTCATTGGTAGAATTGATCTCAACTGCCTTCTTGATGAAGGCTGTGTCTACTGTGGTAAGATTGCCATGTGTATCAAGTGTGTAGAATGCTTGGTGTGTATGGCCGATGCTTGCAACTACATACCCTTGTGAGGCAAGTTCCATAAAAGTAGAGTAGTTGCTCCCGCTGAACCCGAACGCACCATGGGAAAATACAACAAGGGGATGTTTCTCGCTAGTACTGTCTGGATACCAGAACTCAACGGTCAAGGCCCGGTATTCGTCGGAATCTGCAAAGTCATCTATCCTGCTTGGATCAGTCCACGTGAATTTCGCCGTTGCCACCTCATAAGTGCCTGTTGGTATTGGCTGTTCGTACTGTGGGAGGATAATGGCAGGGAGTAGAGCGAAGAAAATGATGATACAATTTCGTATGAATCGGAGGATGGTGTTTCTTGTCCTGTATGGTGCTTCTCTTTTTCTGACAAGTATGACTGCACCTGTAACAGCCTGTATTACCAGCATGCACAAGAGCATCGTATAGCGAAAGCTCCATACATATACTCCAGTTGCAAGTAATAGTCCAAAAAGAACCAGAGTGCTTATCCTGACAATCCCTCTCTCTTTCCTATGATCGTCCCGTGTTCTGATAGACCAAACAAGAAAGAAAAGTTCCAGTGTGATTAATGAAGCAAGTGTAAGAGTTCCCATGTAAAAAACCTCCAAAATTTCTGCCCAAGTATAAAAACTAGGGTTCTGCTCAACAATCGTTTCTGGATGAGATGCGTTTTCCCTTGATAAGATGCATAACTTTGTAAGTAGCATTCTCTGTTTTCTAGATTTGTTGTCTGTCATACAGGCACAAAATAAGGCGCCCTCTCTCAAGGACGCCCCACTTTGAGCAAAAAGAGAAACTATTCTGCTTTTTCTGCCTGAATCTCTTTTCTGCGTTCTTTGCTAAGCTTAGCGATTTCGGCCAAAGCCTTACGGGCTCTAGCTGCCGATACTTTTACGCCTTTCTCAGAGAACTTCTGGTTCTCTGCAAGGTAGGTCTCATACTGTGCTACGATTTGTTCGTGAATTGTCATGGACTCCTCCATTGGTCTAGGTTATCTTATTCTAGCATGCTTTCACTCACTTGCAAGGGAAAAAACAGTAAACAAACGCCTTAAACGTGGTATTTTTAGGAAATAGCACGTCCTTTCCACATAAAACCCTTGCCACTGATCTTTCTGTAGTAGCCATGGAGATACATTGCAACCACAAATACAAAGGCAATTGGCCCTTGTGTGGCTACCTTAAGGGGGAATCCATGGTACAGACCTGTAACGGTCCATGAGCCAAAAAGCAGGAGGGTGCCTCCTCCCATGAGTAAGAAAGGAAGCTCTGATAGTGTAGGCTCAATGAGATAGGCTATTAGCATTGCTACCGTAGCAAGGGGGGCCACCGCACAGGCAAGCAGGACTGAGGCCACAAGCAACATCAGGGGAACCATGTATGCCTTGATTGTTACTGCGCCGGTGATGCTTCTTTCCAGTCCTTCAAATCCCCCTTTAAACGTAGAGAACATCTGGCAAGAGAGAGCATCCTTCACATCTGCAAAAACATACGTATGTCCTGTTCTTGTGCAGGCTCTGGCCAGCATAACATCATCACAGATGACATTGGGTATTGAGGTGAACCCGTCAATATCTTCCAAGAACTTCCTTTTGAGTAGAAGGTACTGCCCGATAGCCATGGAAAAAGGGGCGAGTTGCACTTTTTGCTGTAGCCACAGCGGCACATACAGCACAGTGTTGAAGAGCATGGCACTTACCAGTGTCTGTACCCATAGGTGCTCTCCCTTCTGTTTAGGATAGCCGCTGATCATGGATGCCTTTTCATTGATGAGAATGCCAAGACCATATTCCACGCTATTGGGGTTATGGACAGTATCTGCATCAGTGAAGAGAATATATTCCCCTCTGCTTTTTTCATACAGTTGCTGCATCGCATAGAGCTTGCCTCTCCACCCTTGCTTCAGAGGCTTTCCCCTGATGACCCGCACCCTGGGGTCTCTCTCTTGCAGCTTGTGAACTTCGCTTGCTGTGTTGTCTGTAGAGTTGTCATCCAGTATCAGGATTTCAATATTTTCATAGGACTGGCCGACCAGAGATGATACACACGCTTCGATACAATGCTCTTCGTTTCGTGCAGGAATTGCGATGGAGACAAGGGGCCACTCGGTAAGAGGAACATTTTTCTTCAGCTTCTCCATCACCTTCCGATTGGAAAAGGAGAGTAGGGTAGCCCACAGGCCTACAACCAGAACTAATGAGGCATACAGTAGCATCACAACGCTTTCTCCACTTGTGCCATATAGTCATCCAAAACAGCATCAAAAGGGTAGATTGCCTTGGCTGCAGCAAGGTATCCCTTTGCATTCTGATAGTCTTCCAACATAAAGCATGCGATTCCGATCCCACTATAGAGAGACGATCGGTCCCATAACGAAAGCATTTCTTCGGCGTCGTTGAGGAGACCGAGAAACATGTTCAATGCCCTTTTGACATCACCCCCTGCAAAAGAGGGTGCATAGAGCAAGCTATTTGCTTTCAACAGACGGGAAGAGACTTCCTGCGGAAATTCCTTGAAAGCCTTGTTGATCTTCCTGGAACTGGATATCCCCTTGCCTAGGTTCCTAGGGTTCTGCAGGTACCAGATTCCGTCAAT
>DMAO01000016.1 GCA_003446545.1 Sphaerochaeta sp. | reverse complement strand
TGCCTCTGTACTCCTTCAGAAAGGTGTTCTTGTTGGAATGGAGTAGGACCATTGTATCAGAATGAGCAACAATTGTTCTCTTTTGTCGTTGCATGTCCCCCCCCAGAGGTTTGGTGCATAAAGCATGCGAATGGAAAAACTCCATACAGGGTTTACGTAACAGAGATAAGCTGGATGTTGATGGATATGGTTGGTTTCCATGCATGAAATCCGCCATATCCAATTATCTTCAGCTCTCTCGTACCAAGATTTCTGGAAACCACAATTGAAACAATGAACATCGGGGAAGGATTGTATCCCTAACAAGGATGTTGGCTCTTTTGCCAATAGAAGAAGATTCTGTTGTTTTGTCTGCGAAAAATCCTTGAATTGGTACTATAAGAATTGAGCCAATGCTGCAATTATTTGTATGACATCGAAGAGCTTTATATCGTTTGAAACATAGGGACTCCCATACCGTTGTGTCCGGATTAACCGTATCCTATGGAAAAATATAATGAGGAGGTGAGTTATCCAACTATTTAGGGATGAGGAATTGATAGATGTATCTTGAGAAAAACCATTATAATATTATCGTTCAAAAAAATATGTATATCTTTGTAGAAAAGGCCTATGTCTTGAGCCTAGGAGAAAATATCAAACATGAACCCATTTGAATTTCATAATGAAAGAAAATTAGTAGCTGATTTTATGAAACGGTTATATGACAGACAACTTACCACTGCTAGTGGAGGGAATCTCAGTTTACGTATAGATGATGAAAAATTTTGTATTACTCCATCCGGTATAGATAAGGGGAATTTGACTGCAGATTTGATTGCAGTTGTGAAATTTGATGGCATCAATTTGACTCCCGATCTCCCTTTGAGTATAGAAACTGAGATGCATCGTCAGATATTACTGGTTCGTCCGGACGTACATGCAGTCGTACACGCCCATCCAATTTATGCAAGTGCCTATTCAACAGTCCAGCCCAATATTTTAGATTCCAAACTTACTGCTGAGGCCTATAGTGTTTTGGGAGAGGTTACAAATGTACCTTACCAACTGATGGGCTCAAAGGATCTTGCTCAGGCTGTTGCTAAAGAGATTGTAACCCATCAAGTAATACTGATGGAGAACCATGGAGCCATTGCGGTGGGCAAAACGATGATACACGCATTTGACTGTATGGAGTTGCTGGAAAGGGCTGCCATGATGGCCTACATTGCAAAGGACCTGCCAGGAAGTCATCCCCTTACTAAGGCTATGCAAGCAGAAATTGATGCCATGTAGGTTCTTTTTGATCTTCACCCACCATTACTAGAGCTGCTTACAGTATCAGAGGATGAATCCTACATGGTCGTTTATGATGACAACACTGGAAATTAAGGTTCCCGGCTTTTGTCCAGAAGTATCAGGCGGTAAGGTAGTACCTACAGACAGTTGGATTTTATCCCAGCTTTCACTACAATGTGTATACTAAACAGTGAAAGGTCAGGGATATGCATAAAAGTGAACAAGCTACGATCAAGGATGTCGCCAAACAGGCAGGAGTATCCATAGCAACTGTCAGTAGGGTGCTGAACAACCTCGGGGTGGTGAATGCAGTCACTGAAGCGAAGGTGCTCGCGTCTGTCCAGGATCTCCAGTATCAGCGAAACGCTGTTGCGCGCTCCTTGAAGATGAGAAAGACCAAAAGCATAGGCATCATCGTCCCGGAGATTTCCAATACCTTCTTTACTGAGATTGTTGAGCAACTTGAGCGATTGCTCGATCCGTTGGGGTATGCTCTGCTTCTCTGTTCCTCTGAGAACAGTGTGGAGGAGGAGAAGCGAAAGCTCTCCTTCCTGCTTGAGCGTAATGTTGATGCTCTGGTCGTAATTCCCGCAAGCAATGTGGGTACACATTTCACCCTTCCCGCTTTGAAGTCTACCCCTATGGTCATGCTTGATAGGGAAATCGCAGGTCTCTGCTGTGATGTGGTCCTTGTAGACAACAGAAAAGGATCCTATGACGTGACGAGCGCCCTCATACGTGAAGGGCATACGCGGATTGGCTTCCTTGGAGGTGAACCTACTGTGCATACCTCCGTAGAGAGACTGCGTGGGTATCTGGATGCCATGCGGCAGTACAACCTTCCCGTTGAGCAGGAGTTTGTCATGCAGGGCGGTATGAACCAGAGATCAGGTTACTCCCTGATGAAAAAGGCCCTCGCACAGGAGAACTGTCCAAACGCTTTCTTTGTGGTCAATGATATGGTACATATTGGGGCTACAAGCTTTCTTGCCGCTGAGGGCAGTGAGAAGGACTGTTCAAGGATGGTTTTCTCCTCCTTCGATTATCTGTTCTATGCACCCTTACTGAAGTTTTGCCATTATGCTGCTGCCCAACCTATTGAAAAGATTGGACAGAGCGTTGCAGAGATCCTTATCCGACGCATGGAGGGGAATATCGATGATTTTCCCGCTAAGGTGGTGCTCCTTCCGTCTATCCATGTCATGAAAGAGAACGGTGGCATCATGCCAGACTCCAAAATCAAGGAATCCTGCCACTCTGCCACCATTTTTTCTTCGGCGATGTTGCTCTGAATTATTTCAACTCTTCGTCAAAACAGACTGCTACCTTTCCCGATGTCCCGTTTGCCATGAGGGCATAGGCCTCGTCAGCTTTCTTCAGAGGGAAGCGGTGGGTTATCAGGTCTTCAGGGTGGATGTTCCACCTGACCAGATGTTCCACCAGGTCCTCCATCTTCCAGATGCTGGTCACCCAGCTTCCATAGATTGTTTTCTGGTCATGGAGCATATCAGGGCTTGGGTTGAAATGTACGCTTCCTCCCTCACCGACAAAGGCGATCTTGCCCCATTTTCGTGTTGCCCTGATGGCTGTCGCCCGTCCAGGGTCACTTGCACTGCAGTCAAAAGCCCGTTCAACACCATGTCCACCGGTAAGTGAGCGTATCTGCTCGACGTTGTCGTCACTGGGGGTGAAGCCATGGTCAAGCAGTCCAAGCTTCTTTGCCAACTCGATCCTTGCAGGTTCCCTCTCGACTCCGATGAGTTTGGTTGCGCCCATTGCCTTTGCAAGCATGAGGGCTGCGAGCCCCACAGGACCCAAACCGACAACCAGTACCGCATCATTACCGCTGACGCCAACCTTTTCGATAGCCTCGTACACAGTGCCAAAACCACAGGCTACCTGAGCACCATCAGAGTAGGTAAGCTCATCGGGAAGCAGAACCAAATCCTTCTCATCACAGAGGATATACTCTGCCATTCCACCATCACGCTGCCAGCCATAGGCTGCACGCTTATCGCTGGTACAGCTGATCATGAAGCCCTGACGGCACTCATGGCAGACCCCACACCCACTGATATGGTAGACGATGACGCGATCGCCTTTCTTGAACCGTTTCAGGCCAGGTCCTTCCTCAACAATCTGGCCACAAGGTTCATGGCCTGCAATCACATTCTGATATCCCTCTGGGCCCTTCCCAAGATGCTCGCGGTAGATTGCCCTGATATCGCTACCGCAAATGGTGGAACATTTGGTCCTGAGCAAGACTTGCCCATGCCCTGGCTTGGGTATGTCAAACGTGTCAAATGTGACGGTGCTGTTCCCTGGAAGCCTTGCTCCCAGCATTGTTTTCTTTTCCATGGTATCCCTCCTTGAAAGGTTATCTCCTATAACGATCGGGTACGCGTATGAGACCGTCTTCGTCCCATAACTCAGTCCAGTTTTCGGCTTCCTCCCAGAGGAATACCTGTCCCTTTATCAGGCGACTATTGCAGTCGGCCTCCTTGAGCAT
>DMAO01000024.1 GCA_003446545.1 Sphaerochaeta sp. | reverse complement strand
CCCCTATGACGAGCATAAGGAGCAGGAGCCATTTCTTAGTCCCTGGTTGTAGGGCCTTGTTCTTGGGAGTCCCTTGGAGTTTCCAAAAGGAATCCATCCAGTCAGACAGGCGCGTTTGAAGCAAGGTGAGATCATTCACAGGATATTGTATGGCTTCATATTCACCTAGCTCGTCAAGAAGGCGCCTGTTGGCATCAACATCACAGCGAAGGGGTTCGCACTCCTGTGCAAGGCTTTTCAAGGTGTCGACATACGATGCTAAGGTATTCTCGTCCGGTATTCCATCAGTAAGCCAGGAGTGCTCAGCCTCCCATTCAAGTAACTTCTCTTTTGCAGATGAAAACTCCTGCTCAGCCTTCTTCTGGCTAGAAAGAGCATCCGTATAAGCGCTGTATTTGTTTGCAATGCGAGAGGGTTTCTCCACATCCTGCAGTTGCTCTGCTGAAATGGCACAAGAGACAAGGCTTTGCATAAGATTATCTCTAGTTTGGATACAGGAGTTTTTCTCGTCTTTCGCCTTATCCTGGTCTGTTAGAAGCTCTTGCAATCTTTTTGGAGAGCTCTTGTCAATAAGCTCTATGGAGGGGGAATACAGTGAGAGCTGTTGCTCTTGGTTCTCAATGGTCTCTGATAGTTCCAACAGGGCTTGAGCCTCTTCGATCAGGGTCTTTTTCTCTGACAGTTCATCTGATGCCTGCAGATCCTTCTGTAACTTCCCTATCCTGTCCTGGATGCCTTGGTGCTCTCCCTGAGTTTTGATAATCTGCTCCAGATCTTCACTGGTCTGTCTTAGCTGTTTTGCCTGAGCGATAGTACCGCTTGCAAAAGAGGGGATTCCCCCAGCCATTTCACAAGAGCTGTCAAGGTCTACACCCCCCTGCATGCTGGTACGAACCTGTCTGAGAAAAGCGTCTGTGGACCTATCATCCTCCTGCAACAGCTCAGGCAAGGAAAACCAATAACTTTCGCTCAACTCATCATTGCGCCCTGGCAGAGAGATTGTCTGGTTGTCCTTCAACCTCGTTTGGGTAAGCTTCCCTCGGGAGAGGGCGAGGCTCCATTCGGAATCAGGAGTCTGTAGGATACCTTCGGCCTCCACTTCATCGCTGGATGTGTTCCCCCAGATAAGGGCTCTCATGGCACGGCTCAGGGTGGACTTTCCTACCGCATTAGGCCCAAAGACCACATTGAGATGCTCCCCAAGTTTTTCAACAGGGGGGAAGGTCCCTGAGGCAAAGCCGGGGCTTTTATGGAGTGTGATACGTTTCAGCCAGAATTTCTTACTCATGCCCTACCCCCTTGTTCGCTGTTGACCATGGAGAACAAGAGGCGTTTGGCAGCCTGCCTGGCTAGGTGAATATACTCATCTTCACTCATGCTTGTCTGGTCTAGGCTTTGGTACGGACGTGCATTGAAACTCTCTTCATCCAATCTCCTATAGTGAAGAGCCATCAGCTGTATCGCATGTTCATCGAGCAGCTTGTTTGCCAACAGGGCTATTGCATCCTTCCCCTCGCTGAGCTTTTCCAGGTCGATATCCAAGACAGTGTGGTCCACACAGGTTGGGAGGGTGCGCACCGTACACGCTCCAACAGCAATCCAGAGGCTTTCCAGGTGTTCTCTTGTGAGTATCCTAGAGATGTCCAAGGTCCGGGCAATAGAGCCTTCAAGGACAAGTTTACAGAGCAAGTTCCCTTCGCATTGCTTCAAAGCAGCAAACTCCCTCAGTGTTTGTGCAAGCCTCTGGCGGACCTCCTCATCGGTTGCGACACCATCGAGATTGACGGTGCAGGTCTCAAACTGATAGGGACAGAGCTGTAGGAACAGGGGATCTTTCCATACGTTGCTTGAGTTCTCTTGATTTTCAAGGAGCCAGAGTCCATGAGAGCCCTCTTCGTTGCTATCAAGGGCAAAGGGGGAGCCACAGTAGAAGGCATTGCCCTCCTTTTGGATTCCCCCTTTGTGGATATGTCCCAGTACCCACCAGGGTACGGAGGTCCGAGAAAAGGAGGACAGGGGCACAGGAGCATAGTTCGTACCGGAACCTGAGCCTACTTCACAGTGGAGCAACCCCAAAAGGGGCAGGTCCGTATCGACTAAGTCCTTGTTGAGACTCGCTAGGGGATTCTCCTTCATGTACCGTTGTACAAATGACCAGCCTACGAAACGCACACCCTTATAGTCAACATGCTCCCACGTACCTCCCAAACCCAATATCTTGATATAGGGGCTGTCCTTTGCCAATTGGGGAAAGACTGAGTAGTCATGGTTACCCCCTACCGCTATAGCTTGAATGCCCGCTTTACCTAACTTTTCCAGTCCTGACAATAAAGGCCCATAGGCCTCAAACCAGTGCTCATCCTGCTCTACCACATCCCCTGCCATCAGAAGGACATCAACGGAGAGCTCCAGTGCCTTCCCAACTATTGCATCCCAGCTAGCATGACTGCTAAGACCTTCTTCATGCGAAACTGAGGGTATCCTACCCATATGGATATCTGCACAACAGAGAATTTTCATACGTCCTCCAGGTTGCCTGCCAGAGACGTGTCGCTCTCTGTTGGGATTACCTTACTATACCACAGATTGTATAGGATTTTCAGAGTGGTTTCCAGAAGGCTTTTCTGGAAAGTCTTGTGGCCTTTTGCATGCCAGAAAGTACATGTAGCATCCACCATCACCCCCTGAACCAAGTAGTAGCGAATAGTAGCGGTGCATCTACTTGACAGAAGCATAATGCACTCTTACTATATGCATGTTGAATATAGTCAGTTTGATCATAGGTACACAAGGTACTGCAACAATGACTGGGAACTGTCAGGAAAAGAACGTATATCAAGGATGGATTGTATGGAGAAGAGAGGATTTCGATGCTGTGATATCAAATACCATAAGATGGAGAGGCTCTTGGAAATCTGTCTCCTGTTGCTCTTGTTTGAGAATGAGGGCTATGGCTATGGCTTGATCGAACAGCTCTCTGACTATGGTTTTACAGGAGAAGACCTCAATATTGGGTCGCTCTATAGAACCCTGAGAAAGCTGGAAGACCAGGATTTGGTATCTTCAGTCTGGAAAGAGGCCAACCAAGGTCCCAAGAGGCGTGTCTATACGATTACTGATAGGGGTAAAGAAGAATTGCACAACTGGCTGCCTGTCCTAAAGGAGCGGAAGGCCCGCATTGAGCAAGTAATAGCGACATATGAAAAAATCACCTCGGTCTGACGATCGACAGCCCACCATACCCACTCGCATTCACTATGGAGATAAGAACTAAATGACAACAATCATTATCATATATGCACTATTGGCCCTAGCTCTTGTATTCTCGCTCTTCAAGAGTAAGGAGAAGACCCAGAAAGCCTTCAAGGTCGCAGGGAAAGCCCTGCTTAAGACGGCTCCTAGCCTAGTGGCAATGCTTGGAATCGTAGGGCTGATCCTCGGCCTGCTGACACCAGAGAAAATAGCAAGTCTCATAGGAGCAGAAGCCGGATTCCTCGCTACTGTAACAGCCGCTGTCATCGGCTCTGTCACGCTGATACCTTCCTTGGTGGCCTTCCCTTTGGCAGGATCGCTCTTGCGTTCAGGTGCTACAGTGATGACTATATCAGCCTTCATTACCACCTTGGTTATGGTAGGGGTAATCACAGCTCCCATGGAGATGAAAATCCTGGGTATGAGGTTTACCCTCCTGCGTAATGGATTGGGAATTATAGCAGCTCTTCTGATCGCCTTTCTGATGGGGATACTCTTATGAAAAACATTCTGAAAAAATTCAAGCTTCCTATAGGTGTTGCGATAGTGTTTGTCGCACTGTTTATCTTCGCTCCTGATGCAGCAGCTCGTTCATCCAAGGTAGCGTATGAGTATTTCCTGGAAATGGTTTTTATCCTTCCTCCGGTATTCATCCTCATGGGTCTGATGGAGGTTTGGCTTCCGAAGGACAAGATCAAAAAGTGGCTGGGCAATGATTCTGGCCTGCGTGGGGGAATTCTTTCCCTAGTACTAGGGACTCTTCCCACGGGTCCTTTGTATGTAGCGTTCCCACTGTCCGCTTCACTGTTACACAAAGGGGCTAGCATAACGAACGTGGTCATTTTTCTTGGGGCTTGGGCAGCACTGAAAATACCTCAGCTGATGATTGAAGTCAAGTTCATGGGCTTGAACTTTGCAATTATGCGCTTTGTCCTTACGATTTTTGCCTTAATCCTGATGGGCTCGTTCATGAAGGCAGTTCTAACCAGACATCCTGACAAGAAATGGCTTGAGAGCAACAAGGGACTCTCTGATCAGTGATGACGGCCTATCTATGCAAAACAAAACAGAGATAATTTCCCCATTCCTCCCTTGTCGGACTATCGACAAGAGGGGGCTTACCTCAAGGTACAGCAGAAAAGGGGACTGACTATACCGAGAGTTCTCAGTGTAGGGAAACAAAGGTAGGATCACCAAAAATTTGGTAATATTTACTGTTTTACCCCAGAAAAGAAGAATTTTATACTTGAGTAAACCTCTTTCTTTTAGATCCTTTATATCAAGTCTTAGAGTAGCTTTATAGTCACTTTAAGTCATACTTCTTTTGCTGGTATGGGAGGCATGTGGGATATATTGCCTAGTATTATACTATTGTATAAAGAGATAAATTTTCACCTCCCTTGATTAATCGCTTTATGCATAGTACTATTAGTATAGACTCGATAAGAAACTATCCAAAGGAGCTATCATATGGATTCAAAGTACACATCGTTATTACAAGAAAAGATGAGCAAGGCGAGCTATGCCAAACTCATGAAACTTGAAAATGAAAAGGTCAATGATTTTATTGGCGCTTTTGCTAAGCATTGCAATCCCAAGTCCATCTATGTCTGTGATGACAGCAAAGAGGATGAAGAGTACATCAAGGCAAAGGCCCTTGAAATTGGTGAAGAGTTCAAGCTCGCCAAGAAAGCCCAGACCATTCACTGGGATGGCTACGGCGACCAGGCACGTGATAAGGTGAACACCCGGTACATGGTCTACAAGGAAAACCTTGAAAGCATGAAAAGTCTCAACTCAGTTGAGTATGAACAGGGTCACTCTGAAATTATGGGTATTGCCGAGAACATCATGGAAGGCAAGGACACTGTAGTGAAGTTCTTCTGTGAGGGACCAGCCCATTCCGAATTTTCCATCCCTTGCGTACAGTTCACCGACTCTTGGTACGTTGCTCACTCCGAGGCAATCCTCTACCGCCCCGGCTATGATCACTTCAGCAAGATGAAAAATAAGGATGACTTCTTCAGGTTCATCCACTCAGCAGGACAGCTTGACGAGAGAAATACCTCAGTTAACATCGACAAGCGCCGTATCTACATGGATACCCAGAACAACATCGTTTACTCGATGAATGCCCAGTATGCCGGTAACTCCGTCGGACTGAAAAAGCACTCCATGCGCTTGGCCATCAACAAGAGTGGTAAGGAAGGCTGGTTGTGTGAACACATGTTCCTCATGGCAGCGATCGACACGGACAAGAAGAGAAGAACCTACTTTGCAGGGGCTTATCCCTCAGCCTGCGGCAAGACCTCCACTGCCATGATCCCCGGTGAGGAGATTGTTGGTGATGACATCGCTTATTTCCGTAACATTGACGGC
>DMAO01000320.1 GCA_003446545.1 Sphaerochaeta sp. | reverse complement strand
GGGGCGATTATCGAAGTAGAGCCATACTCCCAACCCAAACCATCAAACAATAGGCCATTGCCCAGAAATTGGTCATAGTGATGCCAGGAACCTCCGAAATAGCAGGTTCCTGGTTTGTCATACCTGTTCTCTCCATCCATAAACGGCGAATACCAGACATCTGAGTAGACCAAATCCCTCCTGCCTGTGATCCCTAGGGAACCGTTGGCCATATGGGTACGTGATCTCTGGTCCCCTATGTCGATGAGAGCGGGTTGTACTGCGCTGTTGTTCTTGTAGGAATCGGGATCGGTATTGAAATCGCCACACAGGATAATGAGACTGCCTTCGTGTCGTATCGCCGCTTCCTTGAGGACACGGCTAAGGCCTAGGCGTAACGCCTCTGTCTCAGCAAACTCCCCTATCTGGCTCTTTCCATGCAGGGCGAAGATGACAACCTCCCCCCGTTCTGTATCGAACACCGCCTCCAGAACGGGCCTTGAGCCTTCTACAGCGTGCACAGCAACCTGCTTGGGCCTGTTCCGGCTTATCACGGCAGTGGCGATGGCTGAGTCTTCACCTTTGGCAACTGCATACCACAAGTACCCTTTTCGCCCCAAATGCCTGTCCAAGAGATCTGCGATGACCCCTTCGTGCTCAATTTCCTGCAAAACCAAGACGTCACACAACCCGATGCTTCGGTTGGTCAGCACCTCATTGAGAGTTCTCAATCGCATATGGTAGGATTCTGTGCTCCACTTTTCCGAGGGGCGGTACTCAGGGTATTCGTCCCCATCGAGCTTGTCGTCCATGAGGTTCTGCACATTGTAGGTAAGAATCTTAAACTCTTTTTCGTTTGAGACTTGTGCATCAAGGGTGCATCCACAACCTACAAGCAGAAGAAAGGTTAGGATAAGAAGAGGAACAACCGAGATCGAATATTTTTTCATGATACAAGAGTAAGGGGAAAAGTCCCCACTCTTGCTTCAGCTTTTTATGTTTTTCCCCAATGAGTAGGAAAAATAGAGTCCTGCAAGGGCATCCTGGATGTCAAACAGATCGATGTCCATATCACGGGACTTCATGATACCGATCTTGAGATTATCCAAGCAGGGGTCAAAGCTAAGGTCGGACTCTTCCAGGATAGTAAGACAAAAATCCCTCAAGTCTGCCCACTTTTGGTTATAGAACATGAAAAGCACCTCATCATAGTGCTGGTCTATCTGGGTAAGATCCCTTGCCTCAGAGAGGAAGCTAGGGAAAAAGCCCTTGACATTCCCACTGTTCAGCTGCTCATAGAGAGAGGAAAGCCTGGGAGAACCAAACTTGAAGAAGGATGCGATGACAGCATAGCGTGTCTGACGAAAGGTGGCACTTCTCCCTTGTTCTACGGAGATAAAAAACTCCTGGTAGAAGGAACCATCCTTATCCATATGCCGCTTTGCTATCAGATAGTCAATTATCTCATCAATATGCTTTGCCGAGTGGGAGAGCTCGTTGACCAGAGGGAGGTATTCAGTGTTTTCAGTTATGCGCGCCAGGGTCTTGCTGGCCATAGAGCGTACCGATGACCACCGGCCTTGCTTGAGCAGGGTGAGCATCACCTCCTTGACCTTAGGATCCTTCTTATACGAACCAAGGGCAGCAATGGCATCGAGCTGCACATAGGAGTCATCATCGCGTGCTACCTTGATGAGGTCATCCAGCAGAGCTTTTCGGGGCCTGTCGGCCAGAGCACGTACAGCCTCGATCTTATCAGAGGAGAATGGGGAGGCAAGGATCGATCGGATCTCACTTGTTGCCATATTATTGTAGTTGCTTCCCAAAGAGTGCATCAAAAATCTGCGTTTTGCCGGGTCGGTGGTCTTTTCCAGCTTCTCAATCATGGAAACTGCTTTCAGGCCGTGCATGGAGAAAACGACAGCCGCGGCTGCTTGGGAGGAGTAGGCACCGACTTCCTGGAGCCTTGCAGCCACCAGAGCCTCTATGGCAGTAAGGGCCATGGCGAAGATGAATACCAGAGTATAACTATTGCCTGCAGCCTCTCCTTCGAGAATGAAGATCGAACGGGCAATATCGCCACTGTCGGCCAACAGACCACTAATGATACCTACCAAGAATGCAATGATTGCAATGACAAAGTTGACCATGGAGTTAAAGCTGACTGCATCATCATCAGGCATCACCTGTTGCACCAGGCGGAATACCAGCAGGGCGATGAGTCCGACAAAGAAGTTGGTGAAAAAACCAAGGATGAAAAACCAGATGGGAGCGACCTCTGGGGTTATCAGGGCCCAGATAAGGAAAAAGAAGAGGGAGAACAGTGTGGAAATGAAAACCAGTGGCCGTGAACCCAGACGGTCAGAGAACTGCCGGCTGATGTAGGAGGCGGCTACTATGGCAAGGCCCAGAACCACAGAGTAGAGTACGACCATACTGTTTGACAGCCCAAGCTCAATCCTGAGAAACGGTACGGTAAGGCCAAATATGACGGCGACCGCCGTGGCAAGCCATCTGAGGACAAGTCTCCTGCTCAGGGAGGTCTGTATCATCGCTTCCTTGAAGATGGTGAGTACAGTCCTACCCTTCTTGTGGGTGATGACACTGCGTGAAGGGATAAGGGACATCTCATGGGCTGCAAAAAAGTTCATGATGGCACCGATAACCTGCAACCCGATAAGGCCGATAAGGCCAGAGAAATACTGAAGGCCTAAGACAAGGGCAGTGATGCAGCGCACGACCATGGAGGAGCTCTGATAGGCAACGTTGACGTTGGCTACCACCTTGCCCCGATTGGAGACACTGCTGATGCTTTTCAGGGTAAAGTCATTAAGAGCGATGCCGACCATGCGGAAGATATTGAAAACCGTATAGATGCCGAGCAACAGGAGGACTGCAGCATTACCTGTCAAGAAGAAAAGCCCTACATAGCCGAAGCAGACAATACCACGGACCAGCCATGCTGCCGACTGCACTTTTATCTGGTTCCTTCCCTTGAAGATTCTAGTAACAAAAGGAAGAACAATCCCCGCTATATAGGAGGCAGAGGCAATGTATCCCAAGGCAAGGTTACCTGCTCCGAAGTAGATGGCCAGCAAGTAGACAATGGTATCGCCAAGCAGGCTGTATGCAATACCATTGTATACTTCCTGCTGGTACATGTGTTTTTGTCCCTGCTGCTTTTCTGCCTCGCTGAGGTATTTTGTCTTGGCCATAGGGTGCTAGAGCTCACTCCTTGTCGTAATAATCCTGCTTACCAAGCCATAGGTGAGGGCTTCTGAACTCGATAGCCAGTGGTCACGCTCGGTATCCTTGTTGACCTCTTCAATGGTTTTGCCAGTCTCTTGGGCAATGAGTGCATCGAGTTTGGATCGAAGCTTCTCAAGATGCAGGGCATGTATCTCTATGTCGGTGGCAACTACCTTCATGCCGCTCATGGGCTGATGGATAAGATAGGTTGAGTTGGGAAGTGCAAACCTTCTCTCTGCAGGCACTGCAAGCAGGACAAGTGCTGCTGCGCTTGCCACAAGGCCCATTCCAATCATGGTTACAGGACAGGATATGAAGCGGGCCATGTCAAAGATGGCGTAGCCGGCATCTACATCCCCACCGGGGCTGTTGATGAAGATCCTTACAGGATCGTGGCTTTCGCCTTCCAGGACCAGCAGCTGTTTGATGACAAGCTCTGCACTCTCTTTGTTGATCTCACCGCTAAGCATGATGGAGCGGGTCTTAAGGAGTTTTTCGTTTATCTGGGGATCCTGCACTGCAGGTTTCTTTTCTTCGTCTTCTGGCATGAAAAGCCTCTCTTCATAAAGGTTTGTCGCTTTCGCGTTTTGTCCAAGTATACGGGATAAGCTACATATTGAAAAGGGATGACAGATTGATTAGTTTCATTTCTCACATGCTCTTGACATTCTGCTTAAATTCTCTTTCTATGATGCCCTTGGGAAAGAAAGTAATCCCAAGCAACAGGATTAGGAACTGCATGGTAATTGAATCTCAAATTCGGTGATTGACAGTACGTTCAGGAAAAATGAATTGACAAAACCTAGCATCAATTGTATATTTTTGGTACTTGTAAAACTTTCTCAAAGGAAAATATATTGAGTACCTTTTTTGATATCACACAATCAGCTGACAAACTGAACATCTCACCTCAACAAGTACGGTCTCTCTGCCGATTTGGTAAGATTCAAGCACAAAGAGTTGGAAATTCATGGATGATAGACGAGCATACAATGGAAGAATTCATAGCAACAAACTCATATGGAGAAGTATCTGACAGGATAAATACACAACAAATATCAGGACAGCCAATCGCTCTGAGTTTTTTCTCAGGGGCCATGGGTCTTGATATTGGCATTGAAAAAGCTGGGTTCAACGTACGTCTGGCCAGCGAAATTAATCCTGCCTGTCGAAAAACAATACGGAAAAATCATCCTGAAATTGGGCTTATTGGTGATATCCGAAAGTGTTCCGAAAACGAGATTCTCACAGCCGCAGGTATTGAAAAAGGTCAGGAAATCGACCTTATTATAGGAGGTCCTCCTTGTCAAGCATTCAGTACTGCTGGGAAGCGATTGGGTTTGGAAGATGAAAGAGGAAACGTATTCCTCAGATATATTGATTTGATCCATCAACTACGTCCCAAGTATGCTGTCATTGAAAATGTACGAGGTCTCCTTTCTGCCCCTATGAAACATATACCCCATAAGGATCGTACTAAGGAGATGCAAGCATCTCTCGACAATCTTGCCGGTGGAGCCCTCTTCCATATTTTGAGACAATTGGAGAATTCTGGATATAAGGCGAGTTTCAACTTGTACAACGCAGCTAATTTTGGCACACCACAAAAACGTGAGCGCGTTGTAATCATCTGTTCAAGAGATGGAAAACGTCCTCCCTTTTTAGTGCCGACCCATGCAGAACATGAGCTATTCGGACTATCCCCCTGGAGAACATTACGCCAGGCTATTGAGCCCATTCAAAAGACACATCAGGACTCTATCAAATTCCCAGAACGTCGCCTGAAATATTATAGGATGTTGACTGAAGGGCAAAACTGGAAAAACTTACCTCGGGAGACTCAAAGGGAAGCTTTGGGGGCCTCATACGATTCAGGTGGAGGCAAAACAGGGTTTTACCGGAGACTGGCTTGGGACAAGCCATCTCCCACGCTTGTCACCCATCCTGCAATGCCAGCGACCGACCTTGCACATCCAACATTAGACAGACCCCTGAGCGTACAGGAATATAAAAGGATCCAAGAGTTTCCTGATGATTGGGAAATACAGGGGACCCTCATTGAGCAGTATAAACAGATAGGCAATGCAGTACCGATCAAGCTCGGCACTGCCATTGGTTCTTTAGTCTTGGCACTACTCAATGAGGAAGAGGTTCTGAGCTTTCCCAATTTTCCCTATTCTCGATACAAGGGAACTGATGATATTTCATGGAGACGAGAGATGGAGAGTAAAATAAAGGCTCTAAAAGTCTGAGATAGACCGTTTGATTGCAAGATGCTCAACAGTTGGTCTGGTAACATTTCCAACCTCTAGACATATATCAAGCAACTGCTCATAGGTTCCAACCCCACCAAGGAAATCCCAATATTCTTTTCCTATCAATACACAGGTATCACTCTGCATATTGAAAATACCATTTGGAATTGTCCACTTATAGGAACTTCTATCTTCACCATAGGGATTATAATAAAGGCAGAAAAATGGCTTATACCTTGGATTCTCAGCTAATAAGTGCAACATATCCGATTTTGCTTTCTCGGTCTGATCTAAATTCGGTTTTACTGTCTTAAGTGATAAAAAATGTTCCTGTCCATTGCGCTTGAACCACAGGTCTGAGATTACCCTAACAGAAATGGTATCCCCTTTGTTGAAAGATTCAAGAACTTTTTTTTCTCGTGTCCAATTGGGTTGGATGGTATGATCCCTATAGCCTTGCAACCAGAGGTTGATCTGATCCTGGGCCCCCTTGTAAATATTTACATAGAGAGCTTTTTGTTTTTCGTGTTCTTCAGTTGTTTCCCCTATGATAAGATCCGAAATCCTCTCAATTGGGCCTTGTCCAAAAGAAGTAGAAAAAGATCGCTCTAGTGAAGAATAGAGGATAGCATCAGAACTGAGCAGGGCTTCATGAAAAGGGCGATTTACAAGATTGTTTGAGATTCTATGAATTGCATTATCCACGCATTCATGTAACAACACCTTAACTTGAGTGGCGGTATCATTGTTCATACAGTAACTCCTTAGTCTCTATCATTTGCCTATGCTCACGGTAAAGTCAACCAAATAAGACAAGGCAAGATTAGCCACAAGAGCCTGGGCTTTTCATGAGTGTGGTCCTCTGCAAACCTGAGAAAAAGTATTACAGGACGACTTCGATCTGGTCAGTCTCTGCATAGTCGGCTACTACACAATCAGTCATGTAGGTGCGTTCAGCGAGGGCGATCAATATATGGGTCTCAGCATTCTCAACAGAGAAAGGGCCTTTGTGCCATACACCTACATTCAGCTTGACCATAGTCCCTTTGGGAACGAGAAAAGCTTCTGTCAATTCAGGAACAGGCTCCTTTGAAGGAGGTGCCACATGGACAACGATATCGCCATCGAGGGGAAGAATGGCTTCTCCTGAATAGTTATGGTATTCGGCACCTGCAACCACCATTTTTTCTGTCTTCTTGGAAACAAGGCAGGAGAATCCTACCGCTTGTCCGCCAACCACGGGAAACATGAGATGATCATGGTAAAAAGTCCCCAGGTTGTGTCCTGTGGGGTGTACTACGTCGAAAAAACTTCCATAAGCTTGAAAGGCTTCCGCTGACAACTGTCTGACTTTAATGGTTTTCACTGTAAGCTCCTTTAGGTACTGAGTATTGGGCCACCTCTGAGCATAGTAAGGTTATACATAAGTTTCAATACGAGAAAACCAAAAGACGCTGCTCCATGCTTCTCCTGTATATTCTTCTCCAAATTAAAAGCTTCTTGTCATTGTGTAGGCAGGAAACACCCTATCCGTTATACTGCAAGCTTGGAGGAATCGTTCATGAAATGTGCCACGATTGCAATTATTGGAAGGCCGTCTGCCGGCAAGAGCACGCTGCTCAACACCATCTGTGAGATGAAGGTATCCATTACCGCATCGACACCCCAGACGACCAGGAATGCCATTCGAGGCATCTATACCGACCCACGAGGCCAGCTTATTTTCACCGACACCCCAGGATATCACCTCAGTGACAAGACCATGAACAAAAGGTTGCAGGAGACTGCGATCAGGACCCTTGGAGACAGTGATGTCGTGCTCTACCTCATCGATGCGAAGCGCACCGCAGGGGAAGAGGAGCTGGCTATTGTCCAGGCTCTTGTAAAGGTTAAGAGCCCTGTTGTCTCCTGTATCAACAAGAGCGACATACTCACCATTGGTGAGCATGACGCAGCCAAGGCCTTCCTTGCAGAACATCTTCCAGAGTCAGTTGTAATGACAGCTTCCGCAAAGCTCGACGAAGGTGTCGATGAGATTCTCATCGAGCTGTTCAAGCTGGCTCCGGAGGGCGAGTTGCTGTATCCCACAGATGCCTATACCGACCAGCCTGTGGAGTTCCGCATCAGCGAGATGATCCGCGAGAAGGCGATCAACCTGGTAACCGAAGAAATTCCCCATGCCATCTACGTGACCGTTGAGGATATCGAACACAATGAAGAGACCAATACCATCTGGGTCAGGGCCGCCATCATTGTGGAGAGAGAGACCCAAAAGGGCATAGTCGTAGGCAAGGGTGGAGCTAACATCAAGAAGATCCGCCAGGGTTGCACCCCGGAGATCAGGGCAATCTTCCCTGGCAAGAAGCTACAGCTTGACCTCAGGGTCAAGGCCCAGGACAAGTGGAGAAACAATGCATCGGTGTTGGACAGGATCCTACGCTAGAGAGAGAAAAGGTGGCCAAGAAAGGCCACCTTTTCTCTGCACTCAGGGTAGTCTGCTAGCGAATGAAGTTAGTCGCTAAAGGTTCCTCACGCTCAGGAAGGGCAACTCCATTTGCCTTTCCGGCCTCAATACACTGCAGCAGCCAAGCTAGGTTCGAACCAAGGTTGCGCATGACCTGCATGCCCTCCAGATCCTGACGAACCTCTTCTGGGGTATTGCCATGGACACTGTTCCAGTAGGTTGAGGCGACAACAGGCATCTGGCTGATAGTGAAGTACTTGTTAAGCTGGTCAAAGGTGGCACTGGCGCCCCCCCTACGACAAGAGACGACACCAGCCCCTGGCTTTAGTGCCATGTGCTTGGAAATGACTCTGAACAGCCTGTCCAGAAAGGCACTCATAGCCCCATTCATTGAGGCGTAATAGACAGGCGATCCCAGAACAAGGGCATCACAAGCCTTTGCTTTGACAGAGGCTTCGTTTACCAGGTCCTCAGTAAAGATACAGACGCCTGTAGTCTTGCAGGAGCCACAGGCATTGCAACCGTGTATGGCGCCTTTGCCTATCCAGAGAATTTCACTTTCAATGCCCTGTTTTTTTAGCGAAGCGGCCACTTCACCCAATGCAGTATAGGTGCAGCCCTTTTCATGTGGGCTTCCGTTGACCATAAGAACATTCATACATACCTCCAAATGGTGAAAGGGAGCAGATGCTCCCCTTCA
>DMAO01000037.1 GCA_003446545.1 Sphaerochaeta sp. | reverse complement strand
CAAGGTGCAGGAACCTGTCTTCGAATCACAGACAAAGAACAAGCTGAGCAATACGGAGATCCGCTCCTGGATCGTAGCAGAGGTCAAGGACGCCATCGTCGACTTTTTGTTGAAGAACCCTGATGAAGCCGCAAAGCTGAATGAGAAGATCATAAACAACGAGACCCTCCGGAAGGAGCTCAATGAGGTAAAGAAGGGTGCACGTGCCTCAGCTAAGAAAGTCTCGCTGAATATTCCCAAGCTGAAGGACTGCAAGTATCACCTTGGCCAGAGTGCCTCCCATCGTGATGAGTGTGACCGTTCGGTTATTTTCCTCACCGAGGGAGACTCCGCTTCGGGGACCATCACCAAGACTCGGGATGTGATGACCCAGGCGGTTTTTAGTCTTCGGGGGAAAATCCTCAATGTGTATGGGAAGAAACGCACTGAGATATATAAGAATGCCGAGCTATACAATATGATGGTTGCCTTGGGGATAGAAAATGGAGTTGAGGGCTTACGCTACGCCAAGGTCATCATTGCCACCGATGCTGATACCGATGGTTTTCATATCCGTAACCTCCTGATGACCTACTTTCTCACATACTTTGAGGACCTAGTGCTTGCAGGCAGGCTCTATATCCTGGAGACCCCCTTGTTCAGGGTGCGAAACAAGAAGCAGACGGTATATTGCTATAGTGAACAGCAGCGTGATGTTGCTGTTTCTCAGATCAAGGGGAGCGAGATAACTCGGTTCAAGGGCCTTGGGGAGATAGACCCCAAGGAATTTGGACAGTTCATCGGTGAAGATATTCGCCTGGTGCCCGTTTCGATCGTAGGAATGAATGAAATGCACAAGACCCTGGAGTTCTACATGGGTAGCAACACTCCCCAGAGAAGGGAGTTTATTATGGAGAATCTTATCTGATGACGCAGGCACAAACCGTTTTCCGACAAAATTTCCTTGAGTATGCGTCGTATGTTATAAAGGAGCGGGCCATCCCCGATCTTTCTGACGGCCTTAAGCCTGTACAGAGGCGCATCATCCATACGCTCTTTGAGATGGATGACGGCAAGTTCCATAAGGTGGCCAATGTAGTTGGTTGGGCGATGCGCTACCACCCCCATGGCGACTCCTCCATCTACGAGGCTCTGGTAAACATGGCCAACTTTGACCTGTTTATTGAGAGACAGGGAAACTTTGGTAACTTCATGACCGGTGATAGCGCGGCTGCCGCTAGGTATATCGAGTGCCGTCTGCTCCCTTTTGCCAAAAGGGTTCTCTACAATCCTGAACTCACAGCCTTCACTGATTCCTATGACGGACGCAATAGTGAGCCTGTCTCATTTCCTGCCAAGATCCCTGTGGTCATCATCCAAGGGGTCATGGGTATCGCGGTAGGGATGAGTACCACTATCCTACCGCATAATGCTCTGGAAGTACTCGATGCCATGGCTGCTAAGCTGAATGGTGAGAGCTATACACTCTTCCCAGATTTTCCCGGGGGAGGCATCGTTGATGTGGCGGAGTATAATGACGGGCGGGGTTCTGTCTCCATCCGTGCAAAGCTCAATGCTTCCGATCCCAAGAAGATTATCATCGAGGAATTGCCCTTTGGTGTCACCAGTGAAGCGATGATCCACTCGGTTGAGGATGCGGCAAAGAAAGGCCGTCTGAAGATTAGCTCGATCAACGACTACACCTCCGACAGGGTCAACATTGAGATCAATCTTGCGCGCAATACCTACTCTGAGGAGATCGTCGATGCCCTCTATGCCTTCACGTTCTGTGAGACTAGACTCTCGGTGAACCCTCTGGTGATCAGGGATAACATGCCTACGATCATGGGTATTAAAGAGATTCTAGACTACCATGCACTGAACCTTCTTGATGTCCTAAAGGCTGAACTGGAGTTGGAGAAGGGGCACCTGTTGGACAAGTTGCATGCCCGCACCCTTGAGCGTATCTTCGTTGAGGAGCGTATCTATAAGAGGATCGAACTGAAGAAGAGTGCACAGGAGGTCATCAAGGCGGTATTCTCCGGGTTCAAACCTTTCAGTGAACAACTGTTGCGACCTCTTGTCGATGAGGATGTCGATCGCCTTCTGAAGATCCCCATCAGGCGTATCTCACTGTTTGACATTGAGAAGAACCGCAATGAGATGGATGAAATCAACGCTTTGTTGAAGGAAATCGAGTACAAGCTTGCTAACCTGGTGGAGTACGCTCTCTCCTATCTTGGGGAGCTGAAGGGTATGCTTGGCACCGAAGAACATTCGAGAAAGACAACGATAAAGACGTTTGAGACAATCGATGTCAAGGAAGTTGCCGAGAGAAACCTACCTATTAAATACGACACATCCAACGGGTATTTGGGCTATGGGGTAAAGACCGGTGCGACTCAGCTTGAGGTGAATGCGTTTGACCGGGTTCTCATCATCCGTAAAGATGGCACCTACCAGGTCATTGATGCACCTGAAAAGGAGTTTGTAGGCAAGGGGCTTCTCTACTGCGGTTTTGCAGACAAGGCCGAGCTTGAGAAGATCGTCTTTACCGTGCTTTATCAGGAGACGACGTACAAGTACCTTTTTCTCAAGCGCTGTCAGATTCTTTCCTTTATGCTGAAGAAGGCTTATTCTCTTATACCTGAAGGTAATTTCAAGATGGTGAAGCTCTCAACGCATCCCAATGCTGAGCTTACGGTCAAATACAAACCCAAGCCTGGTTTGAGGATTCTTGAAGAGCAGTTCTACTTCTCTGACTACCTGGTAAAGGGTGTGCGGGCAAACGGGGTGCGTATTGTTGTGAAGGATGTTGCCTCCCTCAAGTTGCGGGCAGTGAAGGAAATAGTGCATGAAAACCAAGAAGAGCCAACCCTCTTCGATGATATTGAGGAGTGAGGATGACGTTTGAAGAGAGAATTCTCTATGAGGATAATCATCTCATCATAGTGAACAAGCTATGTGGTGAGTTAGTTCAAGGGGACCGCACCGGCGATGAGACGCTCGCTGATATAGTGAAGCAGTATCTGAAGGTAACCTATAAGAAGGAAGGGAATGTCTATCTGGGCATTCCCCACCGACTCGACCGGCCTACCAGCGGGATTGTAGTCTATGCAAAGACAGAGAAGGCCCTCATCAGGCTCAATGAGCTGTTCAGGGGTAGTTCTGTCAAGAAGATCTACTGGGCGGTTGTTGATAACCTTCCCTCCCAGTCGGAAGGGACCCTTATCCATCATATGACGAGGAACACCACTCAGAACAAGAGCATTGCAAACCCGATAGAGCGCAAGGGAAGCAAGGTAGGTAAGCTTGACTACAAGTTGATTGCCTCTTCGAAGAACTATCATCTGCTGGAGGTTGAGTTGCATACCGGACGCCATCATCAGATCCGGGCCCAACTCGCTGCCATAGGGCTCCACATCAAGGGCGACCTGAAGTATGGCTCTCCCCGTTCCAATCCTGATGGTGGTATCTGCCTCCATGCTCGTTCCATAAGCTTTATGCATCCGGTTAAGAAGGAGGAGATCTTCATTGTGGCCAACCCTCCCCACGATGCCCTCTGGGATGCTCTTTTGGATCAGGTGGCTCGATAGATTACCTAAAATTCATCAACATACCAATATTGTCAGAATCGAGAAAGATAACGGAGTAATTTTTTGTCTATGTTTGACAATCTGTGTTGAAATACTACAGGGGCAGTTGCCGAATGCATCACAATTGAAGGATGAAGAAGCCAAAACTCAGCAAGGAAGCACTTGACACAAAGCACTAGTGAACCTTGCAGGAGAAGAGCAATGGTTCGTCTTTTGCAAGGTTTCCCAGCCTGAGCCGGCAGAAACTGTCCGGGAACCACCCAAAAGGAAGGGGAATTGCCCCCATTGCGGAAGTTCCCCTGTCAGCAGGTTACCAAAGGTTCATCTGTGTGGACTGGGACAAGACGTTTGGAGTGAAGGAAAGGCCTGTATGGATCGGAAGCCATTTCCCCAAGGAAGTCTGGATGGAGTACATGCGGCTCATGAAGGCGGGTGCTACTCTCAAGGATCTGGCCGAGGCCTTGGACATTAACGTCACCACCACATTCTATTGGAGGCACAAGATCCTCACAGCACGTAAGGATGGTAAGTCCGATGCTGTATTGGAGGAACATACGCAAGCCGATGAAACCTTCACCTACCTGAATAC
>DMAO01000042.1:678-12707 GCA_003446545.1 Sphaerochaeta sp. | reverse complement strand
AGGAGGCAACGCCTCCTCTTCCCAGGGCTTGCCCTGGGGTATTGATACCTTTCATTGACAAAACACAGGTAATCGCAGAACATACACCTATGAGTGGTCCCATTCTCACAGATAACATCTTTTTCCATGAACCCTCGCTACAGCTGAAGGTCATCAAACGTGACCCTGAGCTCCCTTTTCGTCTCCACAGCCATGAGTTCAACGAACTGGTGCTTGTCACCAGGGGTGCAGGAACGCACTTCTCCAAGAATGGGGAATTTCAGCTAGGGGAAGGCAGTGTCTTCTTTATCCCCCCAGGCATGCAACACGGATATAAGGATGTGCAGGGCCTTGCCCTGTACAACATCCTGATAGGCGAAAACATGCTTGCCAATAACTTTCTCGACCTGTCAGAAATTCCTGGCTTCAAGTCATTGTTCAAGTCCAATGATATGATACCCACACTCTTGCTCAATCCCACCCAGCTTTCGGAGGTCATCCCTATCCTGGAGGATATGGAGAAGGAATCCGATGACCAGAGCTTCGGATCGGGATCAAAGACCCTAGCCTACTCCTACCTGCTCAACCTCATCATCCTGCTTTCGCGCTTCTATGACGAGACACCTAGAGAAAACAACCAGATGGCCCGCCGCCTATGGAATGTGATGGCTTTCATGGAGAAAAACAAGAACAGGAGCCTTACCACCGGGGACCTTACAGGGGTAGCAAATATGAGTACAAGTACCCTGAATCGCTATTTCAAGCTTGCAACCGGACTCTCCCCCATCGAGTTCCACCTGCACAAGCGCATTGCCTACGCCTGTGCCCTGATACAAAAAAGGGGACTATCCATTACTGAGGTGGCAGAGGCTACAGGCTTTGCAGACCCGAACTACTTTTCCAGACAGTTTCGCAAGGTTATGGATACAACCCCCAAGGATTATCAGAAGATCTTTACCAGCAGGTTCAACTAAGGGACTCTAAGGCAATGACGGCACTGGTGTAGAAGTTGTTCCGACCCAGATATTCGACAAAGTCCAGTCGTTCGAACATGTGCATTACCGGAGGTTGCACACCACAGAAAAGCACCTCTATCGAATTGTCCCTACACATCTTCACTATCTCGACAAACTCATTGACAGAGCTGTGGTCGATGTTGGGCACTCCTCTTACAGAGAAGATGATCCGCTTGACCTTATGGGTGATCATGAGTTCCACCTCCTTGGTCAAAAGATCCTGTGACCCGAAAAAAAGCGATCCATCAACATAGACCACCTTGGTCTTGCGTGTAGTGTCGACCAAATCCTTGGTGACATCGTCGATCTCAATAGCTATCTTGTTGCTGCGGATCACAAACATGACCATGGAGAATACAATACCGATGAGAATGGCTATGGTGAGGTCGAATACCACCGTAGCCACCAAGGTAATGAGGTACTGGGCTATGGACGTCTTAATCCGCTTATTGAAAATCTGCTTGATAGCGCTCCACTCATTCATCCTCCAGGCGGTGACCATCAACACCCCACCTAGGGCAGCGAGGGGTATGCGACTCATATACGAGCCGAGGAGAAACATGGAAGCAAGCAGACCTAAGGCGTGAATGATGCCAGTCAAACGGGTTTGACCGCCGCTCTTAATGGCCACACTGGTACGGGCAATTGCCGCAGTAGCAGGGATTCCTCCAAAGAAGGGAATAAGGGTATTGCCTATGCCTTGTGCATAGAGCTCTTGAGTAGCATTGAGCTTTTCGTCACCCTTCATCTTTCCAGCAGAAGAACCGCACAGCAGGCTCTCAACCATACCCAAGGCGGCTATGCTTATCGCAGGAGAGAGGAACTTCTTGATATTTCCCAAGGTAATGAAAGAAAAATGCAGACGGTTTTCACCAAGAAGGGTGCGGGGAATTGCACCCACTTCCCCGACCTCAAGGTCGAGGAAGATCTGTAGGACAAGGGCCGCGATGATGCCTATCAGAGAGGCAGGCACCTTAGCATTCCACTTCTTTGGCCAGAACACCATAAGCAACACAACCAACATTGCGTACATGAGGGCAGAGAGATTAGGAGTAAAGCCAAGTTCACTGTAGGAAAAAAGTTTGGTCAGTGCACTCTCGCCGTGGGAGGAAGTGCCGAAGAAGTTGTCTATCTGCCCCAAGGCAATGATGACGGCAATTCCACTGGTAAAGCCTGTCACTACAGGAGTGGGGATATAGCTCACCAATGCTCCCACCTTCAAGGCAGCTGCAGCAATCAGTATGAGGCCACTGATCATACCGGCTAGGAATACCCCATCAGGTCCATGGGAACCGGCAAGCCCGGCCAAAATCGCAGCCATCGCCCCCGTCGGCCCGGAAATCTGGAAAGAGGCTCCGGACAAGGAGCCGATGACCAACCCCGCCATGATGGCTGGGATGAGGCCCGAGGCGGCATCCAAGCCAGAGCTTACGCCAAAGGCAAGTGCCAGAGGCAGGGCAACCGCTGTTACGGTAAGGCCTGCCAACAGGTCCTTGGAAAATTTCGTTCCAGTATATCCAGAAAATTCTTTCTGCAAGTTGTGAAAAAACGACACGCCTAGTAACGTACCTTTGTTAGCCATCCCAACGCCCATCCTATCAACTGTATGTGATGGCGCTGAGTCTATACCCTTTGGCTAAACAATACAACAATCAAGACACTAATGCCGATGTGACAAAAACCCTATATTTTTCCTCTATTTCTTCTCAGGGACTATCTCTATCCAATACCCATCAGGGTCGGCAATGAAGTAGATTCCCATCTCCTTGTTCTCGTAGCAGATGCAATCCATCTCCCTGTGCTTTGCTCTCGCTCCTGGAAGGTCATCGGTCTCAAAAGCTAAGTGGAATTCATTGTCCCCAAGGTTATAGACGCCTTTCTCCCAATTCTTTAGCCAAGTAAGTTCGAGCTGGTGTTTGGAAGAGCCGTCACCTAGGAACACCAGTATGAAGGAGCCGTCAGGGCTTTGCTTACGGCGAACCTCTACAAGGCCAAGGGCCTCCTTATAAAAGGCAAGGGATGCATCAAGGTTGGTTACGTTGAAGTTGTTGTGTGAAAAATGGAATTTCATGAGAGCCTCCATGTTTGGTTTTTATGTGCAATCTGTAAAACCTTTGTATCTGTTGTCTCTTGCAACTTCGCGCATACGGAAAAATCACCCCAAAAGTGCATGGGCACAAGAAGGGAGACCTCAGTGTGGGCAAGCAGCTCATCAGCGCCCAGGCTAAAGGATTTGCCTAGACGAGGGTCTACAGGGACAAAAGCAAGGTCAAGCCTCTTAGGCAGTTTTTCAATTTCAGAGAGATAGTCCCTGGCCATCTGCTGATTCCACCAGTCAGGTTCCCCCTCCCAATGCCAGTGGTTCAGGTCCCCGGCAAAATACAGCTTCTTGAGCGCAACCTCAATGACCAGGGCGATACCCTCGTCGGTCGACTTGAAGGTAAGAATCTTCAGGTCCCCCACCTGATACCTGGAATTGATCTCCAATGAATGGACATCCTTTTCCAGAGCATGGGGTATGCGTTCTTTGGGAATGTCATACGAGAGCAGGTACGTGACCTTCTTCACCCCTTCGGCGATGGAGAATATCTTCTCAGAAAAATGATCCCCATGCCTATGGGTTGAAATGATGTATAGGCTCTTATCCGAATCAAACAGAGGCAATTCCCCTTCTGTATAGTCGAACAGGAGAGCAGCCCCCTCTGTCTCTAGAAAAAAACAGCTGTGATGTATATAGGTCAATTTCATACCCATACGATGGGCTATAGCAAAAAGGAAGTCAAGAGATTGGCAAAAGAACTCCTCCCTATGCTATAGTGCACAGAGGAGGCAATCGATGCTACAAATACAGATATTCGATAAGGAAGAAACACTACTGGGAACAAGTGGTGCCAGTGGTGACGGCGTTGCACTTGTCCATGTTCCACCCTATACAAGCGGTGCCCACATCGTACTCACTGTCGATGAGCAAGGCCTCTATGACATACAGCTTGATGAAACACTGGGAAAACGCTGTGTCTACATCAAGGATACGGCTACCTACGAAATTCCTATTGAAGCAGAGAAAAAAACCTGTTTCCCCCTCCAGGCATTCAGCGGTGAGAAACACTTGCTGACCCTTGAAAGGTCAAACTCACAAGGAGCCTACAGGAACCTTGCCCTCAACCCCTATGACAACCATCACACCCTTGGGATGACACCCCATGCCACAGCTACTGTGGAGACGAGAAACGAGATGCAGTTCGCCGCACGTAATGCAATAGACGGAGTTCTGGAAAACCGCAGCCACGGCAAGTATCCCTATACAAGCTGGGGCATCAACCAGGACCCTAAAGCGGAACTCACCATCGAGTTCGGACGCCCTGTCCATGTTGACCTGGTAAGGATAACCCTCAGAGCTGACTGGCCCCATGACTCCTGGTGGAAAGAGGCTACACTTACCTTCAATGACGGTGAGACCTTGGTCTGCTCCCTGAAAAAAGAACAATTGCCCCAAAGCTTCCCCATGAAGGAGAAGACGATCACCAGCATCAAGATAGGCAAACTCATCAATGGAGATGACACTCCCTTCCCGGCCCTTACCCAGCTTGAAGTGTTTGGCAGGGACTAAGAGATCCTCATACCAGCATCCACTCAGCTCTGATCATATCAAANNACAGTATATGGCAGAAACCGTAAGGACAGCTAGGGCTTCCACGCAAGGTGTATCCGACTCCTTCCATCCTCCTCATACCAGAGGGGGAAGTTTGTTCCCCAAATGTTATTACAGAGGTTGAAATGGAAACACCCATTCTCCAGAGCAGGAGCATCGTCAAAATCAAGCAGCTTGCGCTTGCCCAAGGATACCAGAGGTGAGTCCAGATTCTGCACTACCAGCGTGGTACCATACTCCAAAGCCTCTACTGCGTGGATCGAGCGTGCACCCTTGGAGACCGTCGGCCCAAGAGGAAGGCTTTGTCCTATCTTCACCATCTTCCACCCGCCCTTATCTTGCATAGAGAATCCGACAGAAAGCCAGAGAGCCTCAGGGAGGCGGGTAGCCTCCTTGTCAAACCAATCGAGGGCAATCGTCTCCAATCTGCCTTCAAGGGAAAAGCCATAGGTGATGATTACATTTCTTGGAGCCCCCCGTGGGGTATCCTCTGTAGCTTCCAAGGTAGACACAACCTCAATCTTGCCTTCGGACCTGTATTCGATCAGGCTTGTGAGGACAGCAGCAAAGAGTGCATCTGTAGCCTGAGGGATCGCATGCTCCATGCCCGGTTTCCCAAAATCGGCAAGAAGCCATTCCTTATTTTCCTCATATTCACGATTGTAGGTGTGGTGCCACCTCTGATAGGTTTCCGCACTGAAGCTCTGGTAGCGATAGACTCCCAGCCCCTCTTTACCGACAAGCTCACCAAAGGTCCCATCGACGAGAGATGCGATGGAACCATCAGAAGCAAACGTAACATGAGATTTCCCAATGGTATGCACGTCATCACAGGCAAGGGCAACCCCCTTTTCCTGATACCCCTTTTGTCTCACTTTGGAGGGTTCTTCGGCACCTACCATAGTACGGTACTGTTGCGCCAAGGAGGGATTAAGGAAAGCCACCGCCTGTTCAAGATAGGCTCGTTGCTCAGTGTGGGCAGATTCGAAGAAGGAATAGGTCCTCGTCTTTCTCTTCTCGGCTTTCCCTGGGAATATGTGCTCATACTCCTTTTTTGCAAATTCTTCGATATAACGGTACTCTTCGGTGATGGCATCGGGTGAAATGACATCCTTCTCCCTAGCTTGCGCAAAATCATCCACAGACCAGTTCTTGTAGTCAGCCAAATATTTCTTGAAGTCCATACCCCAGGTGTGCTCCACCACCAAAAGGAGAGAGGCCATGAATCCGTCATAGGCTTCTGTGCCCTTTTTGAGAGAGCCTTCCATTTCCCAGGTTTCAGAGAGGGAAAGAAGCATCCTCAGGTGACTGACCTTCTTCGGGTCAGTGCCCACACCATGAATCCACGTATCCCCGATCTCCTCCTGTACAAGAGGGAACAGGTCCTTTTTGCTGATGATGTTCCTTGCATAGGAGGAGAGGTCTGATGCCAAGATCTCAGAGCCCGGATACTCACGTTCAAGCCTCCTGTAGACAGCGAGCACCTCCTCCATAGAAGGAGGCCCGGAGTTGTCGGCACTGTTCTCAATGACCAGGACATCCTCCAGTCCCTCAAAGGCGGTAGAGGAACCATAGGTCCCATCATACTGGACCAGGACCTCTTCCCCTGAAGGACAGCGCCAACGGAAGAGAGGGGGAACAGCAGGGACAGGGGAACCCCCGTTCACTCCAATATGCAAGAATGCAACTCCATTGGCTGCCAAGTAGGGAACCAATGCAAGGCTATGGCCAGGAACATCTGTCATCTTTGCCGCTATGCTTTGGCGGGAGAACCTTTGGTCCAACCTCTTTGAGAGGGAGAGCCCATACGAGCAGAGGTTCTTGTCCATAAGTTCTGTATGGGTCGTAAAGGGCAGGGAGTGCCAAACAATGTCACCCTCTTGTAGAGCGGTGACAAACTGAGAGAGGGCCTCCCCTTTTGCTCGCTTCAAGTACATGTCGATGAGCCACGACCCTGTAGTCCAGACCAGCCTCTCCTTTCCTCCACGCTCTCGCAGAAGCCGGGCAGTCTCTATAGCATGGGGAATGAACTGATGCATATACCTACTGACGGTATGTTCTGCAAGGTCAGTAAATCCTATATCCAAATGTGTTTTGAACACCACATGTACTCGCTTTACCATCTAGGGGCAACTCCTCTTCTTACAATACTTGCACTAAAAACCTAAGAAAGGCATACTACCTTCAGAGGTTCTCCTATGGATCATGAGCTGAACAAGGCATCAAGACGCCTGTCCGAACTACCAATAACCTGTGAAATGAGCGGGTGCTCCATTGATGTCCAATGGTTCCGCGTCATGCAAAAATCTGGCGACTGGACCATCCCTCTCCACTCCCATAGGAGTTTTGAATTCCACATCATTGCTCGCGGCTGCTGCACTGTCACCACTGACACCAACTCCTTTTCCATACAACAGGGAGACTTCTATGTAACAGCTCCCTCGGTCTACCACGAGCAGACCTCTTGCAACAAGGAAGATCTTATCGAGTACAGCCTTGACTGCAAATTCCACCTAAGGAAGGAGAGCCCTCCCGATAGCAACGGGGAATGCTCTGATCTCCAGGAATTTTTCCTAAACAAACCCTGTGCACCATACAAGGATACCAATGGGATCATAGCCCTCTTTGACAAAGCTTTGGGTGAAGCACTCAAAATGAAACCGGGCTACAAGCTCATCATCCAATCAATAATACCAGAACTGCTGGTTGCCATGGCACGATCGATGGAGTATGGACATGCAGTGAATGGATCAGCAACAAAGAGCAGGATGGATATCATTGCAGATTTTGTCACCGACAACCTCTACAAGAATATCGCACCTTCAGATATCGCCTCCCATTTGGACCTCAGCGAGAAACAAATATCACGCATTGTCTTTGCCTCTGAAGGGTATTCAACAAAGCGATTCATCACTCTGGCAAAAATTGAGCAGGCAAAAGAGCTTTTGGCAACCAACTCCCATTCACTTTCGGAGATTGCTTCGGACCTCGGCTTTACCAATGTCTCCTATTTTTCCAACGTTTTCAAAAATCACACAGGGATGACCCCCGGTTCATATCGTACGAAAGCACAGCTTCAGTACGATATACATAATACCTAAATGTCCGAAAATTTACAATCTATATTTTTCTCGATTTAGTTCTGTTACATTCATTTTGTAATTGCACGGCCAATTAATCCGTTATTTTCCATAAAATGCCCAACCAAATCACCGAATATCTTTAAAAATTATTTCTAACAGAAATTTAACAAAAAACCCTTTGTCCATTTTCTACAATCCATGATATACTGTGTTTACAAGATTGATCTAGATAAAGCCACGATACTTATGCACCAATCGAGACACTATTTTAGAAAAAGGGGCAGAGAATGCAGAGAAGCCTATGGAAGAAACTCAAGAAATATAAAACCTTCTATATCCTCTTCATGCCCATTGCCCTCTATTTCCTTATCTTTACCTACTTCCCCTTCCTCAAGGGTCTGGTAATGAGTTTCCAGGAGAACCGCCTGATAGGTAATCGCCCCTTTGCAGGAGTGGAAAACTACTCGCTGGTCATCCAAGACCCTGACTTCCTCGCTTCCATCAAGAACTCCCTTATCATCGGGATTTGGGATATGGTGCTCTACTTTATCCTCTCCCTTCTCTTTGCGATCATCCTAAACGAGTTGCTCAACAAGACCCTCAAGAAAACCGTACAGACCATAGCCTACCTTCCCTACCTTTTCTCGTGGGCTGTTATCGGAGGCGTATGGGCCTTGATCTTCGATATCCAAGGGCTGGCAAACCAGTTCCTATCCCTGTTCAATGTTGACCCGATCTTTTTCCTTGCACAGCCCTATCTGGCCAGGCCCCTTATCATTGCAATGGGAGTCTGGCGATCGATGGGGTACTTCGCACTGCTCTATACGGTGGCCATCGTCAACATCGACTCACAGCTCTATGAAGCTGCAAGAATCGACGGGGCCTCTCGTATGGTGCAGATACGTTCCATAATACTACCCTCATTGGCACCAACAATGAAAACCATCCTCGTATTGCTCTCCATAGGGGTTCTTACACACTTTGACGAAATATTCATCATGGTAAACCCAGCTAACCGAAGGCAGATAGGGACTCTGCTTCTCTACGTGTTTGAGACCGGAATCATCAACTTCAAGACTGGCACGGCCTCTGCCGGTGCCACCTTGGTAATGGCAGGGACGCTGATCTTCACTGCCATCATCCGCAAGCTGATCAAATACGATAAGGATTGAACAGATGGCTAAGAAACTTGGAACGCAGGACAGACTTCCCCTTCCCATACAGGCTCTCTACATTGTGGTCATCCTGTTTGTAGTGGCCCTTATGGGCCTTCCCATGCTCAATGTCCTTGCAGTTTCCTTCTCAACAATAGCAAAATCAGATGCACCAGGGCTGATCCTGTTTCCCAATCCCCCGTCATTTGAGGGATATACCTTCATCTGGTCTTTTGTGAACCTCGCACAACCTTTCTTCACCACCGTCTATGTCTCGGTAGTGGGCACGTTCTTTCATGTCCTTATGGCATCACTAGCTGGATACATCCTCACCCAAAGGGATCTCCCTCTCCGCAAGATACTGACATCTTTCATCCTGTTGACCATGACTGTCCCCAATGAGCTGACAATGATAGGGATCTATGCAGTCAACCGGGATTTGGGTCTGCTCAACACCTATACGGGCCTTATCGTCAACGGGATGATCAGCGGCTTCAGCGTTTTTCTGATGCGCAACTACTTCCAAGGCATTCCCCTATCCCTTGCAGAATCAGCGAGGATAGACGGGGCTACCGAACTTACCATCTTCAGCAAGATATACCTGCGCCTCTCCATCCCAGGTTTGATGACCATAGGAACCTTGGAACTGATCCGCAGGTGGAACAACATCACACTAGTTGTGACGTTAATCTCTGATATGAAAAAGTGGACACTTCCCGTTGTCTTGCGTTCCATCCTCTTCGAGCAGACATCCACTAGCGGTACCAGCTACATCTTTGCCAATGCAAAGATGGCAGCTGTTGTCCTCACGGCAATCCCTTTGGTGGTCCTCTACTTCTTTACGCAAACATTCTTCACCTCAGGGGTCATGATCGGGGCGATCAAAGGATAGGACCTCTCTTGGTGAGGGGTTTTCATATACGTTTCATACAATCCATAAGGAGGATATCTATGAAAAAAATGCTATGTGTGCTGGCTCTTGCCCTGCTTATAGCGGGCTCTCCCCTGTTTGCCCAAGCCCAGTCTGAGGCCAAGGCTGAGATTAAGGTGCTTGCAGCAGTAACAGGCGGAAAGGATGATGCGGAAAACAAGCTTTTCGAAGAGGCGATGGAAAAGGCTACTGCTCTGAACATCTCCTGGGAGAAGGTTCCTGCAAGCTATGACCAGGTCCTGATGCAAAAGCTCGGGGCTGGCGAGGCGTACGACCTGATCTATCTGAACCAGTTCCAGATGTACACCCTTGCCAAGCAAGGGGCGCTTACGGATCTCACTGACTGGATCAGCAACTCAGCGGTTTACAAGGAAAATGTCGACCGCGCCGAGCTGGAAAAGATCCAGTACAACAACAAGTACTATGCAGGCTTCAACAAGCTGGAGGTGTTCCCCCTGGTAAATGTCAACAAGGCGATTACCGACAAGGTCGGCATCAATCTGGACAACCTCAATAGTCTCGACGCCTATTACCAGATGCTCAAGAAGGTAAAGGCCTACATGGAGAATACTGTAGGGCGCAAGCCATACTACCCATTCTTCGTGTACATGCCCGACATCTGGGACATGCAACCATGGTTCTCCTCTGTAGGGCTCAGACGCGGCGTCTTCCTTGATGCCAATGGCAAGAAGTACGCCCCGTATGTAGATATGCAAGCAAAGCCCGTATGGGAATGGCTGGCAAAACTCTACAGGGAAGGCCTGATGGATCCTGCTTCCTTCACCGGTAAGACTGGCGACATGAGAAGCAAGATGTGGCAATCACAGGACATCGTCATGGACTCTGACTGGGCAGCATGGACCGGCTTGTATAACAACAATGCCATGAGCTCTGGCACCTATCCAGACAAGGTAAACATGGTCGGTCTCCCCGGCCTGAAGGGCCCAAGCGGGAAATACTACATTGAACAGGGTGGAGCTTCACTGTGGGCGATCCCTTCCAATGCGAAAAACCCCAAGGAAGCCTTCAAGATCCTCGAGTACATGGCCACAGCTGAGGGAGGATTGCTCCTATCAGCCGGTATCGAAGGCAATGACTACAATGTGGTGAATGGCAAGATTGAGTACACAGATCTCGGGAAGAAACATGCCAAGGACCATGGGGCACCATTCCCCATCTCCACCAAGTTCGATCTTGGTAAGCTGGGTACGATGAATCCTGGTGTCCTTGAGTCTGTAGCCATAGGCCAGAGAGCTGATGTCGTAGTGGCCCCCATGGGGTATGCCAATGGAGAGCTGGACACCCGCAAGTACTATGATATCATGTCCAAGTGGATGAGTGATTGCATCATGGGCAAGACCGATGCGACCACCGCCATCAAGGGTGCTGAAAAAGAGCTCCGGGCAAACAAGATCATAGACTGAAAGAGTGATCGATGTGTGTAAGGTTGGGCGCAGCACAAAGTGCTGCGCCCATTCTCTAAAGAAAGGAATAAAGAGACCCCATGAAAGAACTCACCCTAAGGCGGACCTTCGACAAAACTGAAACAAAGCAGTATCTTACCCTCCCATTTGAAGTGCCCCAACATACGGAGAAGATTGAAGTCACCTACTCCTACTTGAGATATACATACAATGAGACTGAATTTGAAAGGCAGACCCACGAGAGCAACATCATAGACCTTGGGCTTGTCGATGCACACAACCAGCTACGAGGCTGGTCAGGCTCCGATAGGAAATCTGTCTACATCAGCGAGCACAGCGCAACCCCTGGCTATAGAAGACAGGCAATTGAGGAGGGAACCTGGGCAGTAGCCTTGGGCATCTACAAGGTTGAAGAGAGTGTTGAAGTAACCGTTCACATAGCCATTCACCCAAAACAGGCAACCTGGCTCTGTGGGGACCTACACATGCATACCCTCAACAGCGACGGCTGGTACAGTACAGCCCAGGTGATCGAATACGCAAAAAATGCAAAGCTTGACTTCATTGCACTGACCGACCACAACAACACTGAACAGAACAAGGAGATCGGCAATCCTGAAGGCATAACCGTGCTGCCAGCGATGGAGTACACCAACTACCAGGGGCATGCCAACTTCTTCTTCTCAGATACACACACCCAGCTTGCTACCAGCCCCCTTTCCAACACCACCGAGGAGATGCTGCAATTCTTCACCGAAGGGAGAACCTCTGGGGCAACCATCTGCCTCAA
>DMAO01000042.1:0-645 GCA_003446545.1 Sphaerochaeta sp. | reverse complement strand
TGGAATGGCTTCATCAAGCCTAGTGACCATAAGGCCAGAGCCTGGTGGCATCAGAGGCTTTGTGAAGGGAAAAAGCTTCCTGCAGTGGCAGGCTCTGATACCCATCACATCCAAGTGGGCCGCTCCTATGGATGCCCATGCATGTGGGTATATTCCCGCTCAAAAAGCCATGCCGACATCCTTCAGGCCCTCAAGGAAGGGCGCTCATTTCTGGCCAGTTCCCCCGATACAGCCCTGTTGGATCTCCATCTGGGACAATGGGGATTGGGTGATGAAGGGGTGTTCTCTGAGGGACTACAAGGAACCGTTTCACTGAAGAAGGCAAAGAAGGGAGATCGTCTCTCCCTCATAAACCCCGATGGAGTCATCCGTACATGGACGATAGCCCATGATGGAGAGGTAAAATTCTTTTTCTCTGTGGAAAAGAGGCTCTTTTATCGCGTGGAGCTCTATCGGACAACCCTAGGCATCTCCTTACTGGAGGCGATGACCAACCCTGTCTATCTCACGTATTCCTAGGTCTGGCTGTTGATTCCCTCTTCACAAAGGTGAAGGGCAGGGCTATGTTCACATTCATATGGTTCTTGCTGGCAATGAGTGAGTGCAACAGTGCGACTGAAGTCTGGCCCATCTCTGTGACAGGCT
>DMAO01000311.1 GCA_003446545.1 Sphaerochaeta sp. | reverse complement strand
TGTGAACATCCTAGCCATTGACACCTCAAGTGATGCGATACATCTGGCTCTGGCCATGGGAGACGATTCTTCGTTGTTCAAGCGCTACGAGGTGCAAATTGTAGCCAATGGTACCAGACATTCAGAATCTTTGGTTCCTCTCATGCTGAGCCTGTGCAAGCGCAACGGTCTTACCTTTAGGGATCTGAACCTGTTGGTCTGCACACATGGCCCCGGGTCCTTTACCGGGTTGAGAATTGGCATGAGTGCCCTCAAGGGTATTTCCCTGGCAAGCGGTATCCCCCTGTGCTCGGTGTCTACGATGGATGCACTCTCTGGGTGCGTCTCCCATTTCCCCGGCGCTGTCATCGCTGTCATCGATGCACGGAAGAAACGGTTCTACACTGCCCTCTATGCAGAGGGAAGACGACAGACTGCAGACCTTGATGTCGATGTCCCTGAGATGGAAACCCTCATGGAAGGATACCCATCGGTTCTCATCACCGGCTTTGACGCCACAGCCTTTGCCCAAAGGATCAAAGCGTATGAAGGTCAGGTTTTTGTTGATGAGAGCCATAGTGCGAACCTTCCCCTTACCCTCATCAAGATGGGTTGGGAGAAGTTCCAGAAGGACGGCTCTGATGACATCGGCGTAGGACCGACCTACGTACGCAAGAGTGATGCAGAGATTGCATTACAGGAAAAAATACGTTCCATGGAGGAAAAGAATGATTGAACAAGACATCTTAATAATAGGATCAGGAGTTGCTGGCATGTCGGCAGCGCAGTACGCATCTCGAGCCGGACGCTCTGTCACCCTTATAGAAGAGCTTGCCCCAGGCGGACAGACCATGTTCATTGACATGATCGAGAACTATCCTGGTTTTGATGAACCTATCGGTGGCTATGACTTGGCAGTCAAATTCCAGAAACAAGCTGAACACTTTGGCGCAAAGATAGCATATACCTCGGTAACCGCTCTCAAAAAGGAGGGGAATCTCTTCATTGCAGAGACCAGTGGCGATTCCTATCAGGCCAAGGCAGTCATCTTGGCGACTGGAGCAAAGCATCGCCACCTCGGAGTCGAGGGTGAAGAGGAGTATGCAGGCAAGGGTGTCTCATACTGCGGCACCTGTGACGGCCCGTTCTTCCGTGGGAAAAAGATACTGGTCGTAGGTGGTGGTGACACTGCCCTCACTGATGCAATCTTCCTCTCCAAACTTTCTGAGCATGTGACCATCATCCACAGAAAAGATCGTTTCCGTGGTCAGGACAACCTCTCCATGCAGGTGGAACGAAACAAGAATATTGAGGTTGTGATGAATCACACCCTCTCAAAAATTGAAGGTGATGGAAAAAAGGTCACCAGCGCTGTTCTCAAGAATCTGAAGGAGAACAAGGAATATACGCGCGAGTTTGACGCTGTATTCATCTTTGTAGGCATGTTGCCCCAGACAGGCTTGCTCGACAAGATGATTCTTGACCAAGACGGGTATGCCAAAACCAATGAAAGGATGGAAACAGCCCTTGCAGGTCTCTATGCCATCGGTGATGTGCGCGACACAGTTTTCAGGCAGTTGGTTACCGCCGCCAGTGATGGGGCTATCGCTGCACACTGCTCAAGCGAGTACATCGACGAGCTCGAAGGCATGGAATACGTGTAAACCACATTCCTAGCTCATATATCAGTAATTTGTCCTTGACGACAACTAGTCCTTAGTGGTCTAATTGAACTTATGAAGATACTTATGGTCTCAAGCGAATCAGTCCCATTTTCAAAATCAGGTGGACTAGCAGATGTAGTGGGAGCACTTTCTACTGCTCTTAGTGACTTACAAGCCGAGGTGCGCGTACTCTTGCCATGGTATGGCAGTGTCGACACCTCGGATTTTGTTGACAGCAAGATCTCCCTACATCTTGACCTTCTGGGAAAACAAGAAACAGTGACGATTATGGGAAAAAGACTGGATGGCGTCCTCTACCATTTCCTATGCCATCCCATGTTCAATGCAAGGCTAGGTATCTATGGTGATACGTCCTTCACCCCCTATATGGACAACCTGGAGCGGTTTTCCTTGTTGAACAAGGCTGTCCTCCCCCTGTGCAGGGAGCTTGACTGGAAACCTGATGTCATCCACTGCCATGACTGGACTTGCGGCTTTGTTCCCTATCTGCTCAAGGCAGACACTTCCGCTTTCTTTGCAGGCACAAAGAGTGTCATAACCATCCACAACCTCGCTTTCCAAGGTGAATTTTCCCGGCTGCAACTGCTTAACACTGCCATCGAGGCAGATGAAAGGATGTTCCATGGCCCTGCTCCTGAAAAGAGAACCAATATGCTCAAGACCGGTCTCCAGTTCGCCGATGCCATCACCACCGTCAGCCCTACCTATGCCCAGGAAATCCAAAGCGAAGCGTATGGATGTACCCTTGAGCAGCTGCTAACCAGGCGCAGTGATGTGCTTTCCGGCATAATCAACGGCATTGACTACCAGCAGTGGAATCCTGGGACAGACAAGTTCATAGATGAACATTTTTCCCAAGAGGACCTTAGTGGTAAGGATAAGACCAAGGCTGCGATCCAGAAAGAGTTCGGCCTCAGAGTCGACCCTTCCCTTCCGCTCTTCTCCATGATTAGCCGCATTGCCGACCAGAAGGGCTTTGTCGAATTGCTCTCAGGCTCTCCCTGCGCACTGGAAAAGATGGTACGCGACCTTCCCCTGCAGATGATCATCATCGGAACAGGGGAGCAAAGCCTTGAGGAAAAGCTCATCGGACTGGGGGAAAAATATGACAACCTTTCGGTAAACATCCTGTTCAGCAACCGCTTTGCCCATAGGGTTGAAGCCGGTTCTGATTTCTTCCTGATGCCCAGCAAGTACGAACCGTGCGGGCTTAACCAGCTCTATTCCTTACGCTACGGGACCATTCCTGTTGCAAGAAGGACTGGAGGCCTCGCTGACAGCATCATCGATTTGGATGAAAGCCCAAAGACAGGTACGGGAATTCTCTTTAGTTCCATGTCCGCTGATGCTATACTGGAATCGACCAAAAGGTCTCTGACTTGGTGGCAAAAAGGTATTCCGACCATTTCTGACATACGTAAACGTTGCATGCAATGGGACAGTACATGGATAAGGTCAGCCCGTTCTTACCTTTCGATTTACGAGAATAACACAGAAGGGAGAAAGAAATGAAACAGAAAAAAACAAAGGCTATTGCGATTGTATTGGGTGGAGGTAAAGGTACGAGACTCTATCCCTTGACTATGGATCGCGCAAAACCTGCCGTCCCCTTCGCAGGTAAATATCGACTGGTCGATATTCCCATTTCCAATTGTATCAACAGTGGGATCCGTCAGATATATATCCTGACGCAGTTCAATTCTGCATCGCTGCACAACCATATTGCCAACACGTATATCTTTGACACCTTCAGCAGCGGATTTGTTGAGATACTTGCAGCTGAACAGACCAACGAGACCAACACATGGTATCAGGGGACAGCTGATGCCGTTCGTAAGAACCTGAAACACTTCCATGATCAGAATGCCGACTACTACATCATTCTCAGTGGTGACCAGCTCTATCGTATGGACATCCATGATATGCTTGACCGCCACATAGCAAGTGGGGCCGAGCTTACCATCGCCTCCAAACCCATCAGCCGCGAACAGGCAACAGGACTGGGTATCATCAGCTGCGATGAAGAGGGTATCATCAACAAGTTCTATGAAAAGCCGGCGATTGACCTGGATATCTCCGAATACAAGGTGTCTGAACCATTTCTGCTCTCCTCCTTGAATAGGAAAGTGGATACCTCCAACGAGTATCTTGCAAGCATGGGCATCTATGTCTTCAATGCAAAGACGATGGAGGAGGTGCTCAACAACGACAAGACTGATTTCGGTAAGGAGGTTATCCCTGAGGTAATCGACCAGAGAAAAGTGGCAACATTCCTCTTTGATGGCTTCTGGGAGGATATTGGTACTATCAAGGCTTTCTATGAGACAAACCTTGATTTGGCCTCCATCAACCCACAGTTCAACTTCTATGATGAGGAGATGCCAATCTACACTCACCGTCGCCACCTTCCTGCAACCAAGGTGAACTTCTGTAATATCAGCTCTTCCTTGACCTCTGAGGGCTCGATTATCACCAACGCCTATATAGTGAATTCAATCATCGGCGTACGCACACTGATAGAATCAGGAGCATCTCTGGATGGTGTCTACTGCATGGGTGCTTCCTTCTACGAGACAGAGGAAGAGAAGCTCAATAATACCCGTAAGGGCATTCCCAATATCGGCATAGGAAAAGGAACAATCATCAGGAAGGCCATCATTGACCAGAATGCACGTATTGGTGATGGTTGCCGTATAGGTATCGATGATATTCCCCGTCAGGAAGGGGACTTTGCGATGTACTCAATCCATGATGGGATCATAGTCATCAACAAAAATGCCATCATTAAGAATGGATCGGTACTGTAGAGAACCGGGACTAAAGGATTGAAAGCAGCAATGCAATAAGGAGAAAGGGGTTTGCAGAGATGCAATCCTCTTTTTCATATCTCTCCTACCTCCGCAATCTTCTTCAATCTGAAAATCAGAAAACTTCATCAAGAAAAAAAATTGGCTTTTCTCTTTCCCATATTCCTGTTATCCAACTCCATATTTCACTCTTACCAGATTTACCAAACAAGGCCGGCGATACTCAGTCGTCGGCCAGAAAGAAAAACTAGAGGACTTGCTAGCGCAATTTCCAAGCTATATCTGAAAAGAGCAGCTGCTGCTTCAAAGAGGTCACTGTCGTTTGGTTGTTGATATGCACGAACTCAATCCCCATGATCTCACACCAATCCTCAAGCATCTCAGAGTCAGCATCGTAGCTCAGGGTTGCATGATGAGCCCCACCTGCAAGGATCCAGAGATGAGAGCCTGTCTTGAGATCGGGTTCAGGTCTCCACATCACCCTAGCTACCGGAAGGTTCGGCATCTTGTAGATGGGAGTGACCACCTCTATATTCTGGACAATGAGGCGAAGCCTGCCACCCATATCGATCAGGGAGGCAAGGACAGCCTCTCCAGGGTGTCCTTCGAATACCAGTCGGGCAGGAGGTTCTTTTCCCCCGATTCCCAATTCATGGACCTCAATTGTGGCCTTTTCCCTAGAGATCGAAGGACAAATTTCCAACATGTGGGAGCCAAGAGAGAGTTCTTTTCCCTTCTCAAGGTCATAGGTGTAGTCCTCCATAAAAGAGGTCCCACCACCCATGCCCTCAGTCATCCTCTTGATGAGGCTGGTCATGGCAGAGACCTTCCAGTCCCCTTCCCCCCCATAGCCATAGCCTTGGCGCATCAGGTCTTGGGATGCCAGGCCAGGAAGCTGGCGCATCTGTTGCAGGTCCTCAAAGGTGTTGGAAAAAGCCTGGGCTCCCTCCCTATCGAGGAACCTCTTCATGGCTATCTCCTCGCGCCCCTGATACCGAATGGTCTGAATATCTTCCGAACCAAACTCATACAGCTCATGATAGGCAAGCATCTGCTCATCAATTTCTTGTTCAGTCACACTATCGATCTCAGCGATGAGGTCCCCTACTCCCCAGGTGTTCACCTGCCAACCAAGCTGCATCTGTGTGCCGACCTTATCCCCCTCAGTGACAGCGACGTTCCGCATGTTATCACCAAAACGGACAAGCTTGAGCTTCTTGCTCTCTATGGCACCAACTGCAGAGCGCATCCACTTGCCTACTGCCTGCTGGACATCCTCATCCTCCCAATACCCGACGACAATCTTTCTCTTCAATTGCATGCGTGCGGCGATGAAACCGTGTTCACGGTCTCCATGGGCCGACTGGTTGAGGTTCATGAAGTCCATATCAATTCCCTGGTCAGGGATATTACGGTTGAACTGGGTGTGGAGGTGACAGTAAGGTTTCTGTAGGAGGGAAAGCCCATTGATCCACATCTTTGAGGGGGAGAAGGTGTGCATCCAGACGATGATACCTGCACACCCATCATCATAGTTTGCTTCCTTGATCCATTTCTCAATCTCTTCAGGTGTCTTCAAGGTAGCCTTATACACTACCGTGCAAGGGGTATCCTCAGAGGCATCAAGACCCTTTGCAATTATTTGGGATTGCTGTGCTACCTTTTCCAATGTCTCTGGCCCATAGAGAAACTGCGAGCCGACAAGAAACCAAAATTCATACTCTTGCAGTGGTTTTCTGTTCATACGTGTGTCCTTTTCCTTCAATACCATCATGGTGGTCATATTCTTTTAGCTTTATGCCATTGCACCTATGCGTTTACGTTAACGCATCCCTATCACTATCATTATGGTGATCGGGTCATTTGTCAAGGAGTATCTTTGGGCACCAGATGTGTAACTAGCCCGAATATGATTAATCCTTATGTTCCTCAAATGATAATTTCCCGTATGGGCTAAACTGTGTTTTAATGAAGGAACGCTAGGGAGAGAATCCCTAAAGGAGAAGCAGATCAAGTTCAGGGGAATTGCTCAAACAATTATGCTACCCATTCCCTGTCCCTTTGTCCCTTTCTCGATTAGGTATTCGAACTTGCCACGATACATAAAGCGATCGACCTTGATGCAATCTCATTTAGGGAGTCGCAGCATGGAAACCAGATCCTTTGATGAGCCAATCTTATCAACCATGCTGACCAACAATGACTCGCGATAGTGGTAGAATGTTTTTGAAAGGGGCCACATATGAGTCAGTATTATATCCTTCTCCATCTCATTGAGGTCAAAATACATCTGAGCATTCTCTAGCGCAATCCCTGCATGCCTCGTGGCATGGCGGGGATGTTTCTCACTTCTCCAATCATACAGGAAGAAATCATGAAGGAGAGCCCCCCTAGCACATGACTCCTTGTCCAGGCCGAAGGCCTCCGCCAGATACCATGAAGCCTGTGATATCACCAGAGAATGGCTCAGGGTAGATGCCTGATGATGCCGAATGCTGGCCATGGATCTGACCTCCCTGTTCGCGAGCAAGGGTTCTATTGCCTGGAAAAACTGCCGATCTCCCTGATCCTCGCAAAGAACACGAGCGTGCAAGAGTATCCCTAGCGCCTTCCTGTATGGATGGAATCCAATTGCAGATATCGCTTGTTTCCTAACCTTTGCAACAAATAAGGATATCTCACTCTTCAGAATATGGGGGAAGGCCAGAAGGATTCTCGTACTGGCTTTCCCCCCGACATCTTCAAAATTTCCAGTAGCTGGACTCTCCAGCATTCCGATGAGATTTCTTTTCAAGAATCGGATATGCAACAGTTCATATGTATTTGAGATACCCTGAAAAACGAAATAGACAGAAAAACTACTCAACAATACCCAAAAAATCTTACTGCCCAGGATCGAATCCACGATCAACCAGATGTTCTGTTGCAGGAAATGGAGGTATGAAAAGCCTAGAAGCCCCCAATAGAACGAATACAAGAGACAAACCCTTCCTTGAATATTCAGGAACAATGATGAATAGTCCCAGAGCTTCAGGTCAAATACCTTCTCATAAAAAAGATGTACAAGAAATTCCAGCATGGTACAGAAAATGATGCAAGCCATGATTTCAATCCAGGTCAATCGATCAGGTACTGATATGTCTATGGTTTCGATAATGACGGCCCCTGCCCCATAAATTGGGATGAATGGGCCGCTTAGCAACCCCGAATCGATGAATCTGTGTTCCTTAATGCTACGGTAGCCTGATTCCAGCAACCATCCCAAGAAGGAGGACACCAGAAACAGCACAACCCATCTCAAAAGACCTTCCATATCTATTTCCTATAATTTCCACCAGGCTCGAAGAGCACACCAAACCACCTATCCTCATCACTCTACGAGCCTGTTAAGCCAATGGTCTCCTTATTTTATGAATATTGCTCATGCAACAGGTTGGCATGACTCTCCCACTCCTTTGCCGCACCGGTACACTTTGCGCAGAGTTCGTCTATATCCTCGTAATCCAGAGGCTGGGTTGAGCTGGCTCCAGAGTCCTTCACCATCTGGGCAAGTGCCTCAGGGTTGTCAAGCAAGGGACATGGTTGGAAAAGATTCTTGTTGAAGGGCTGGTGCTTTCGGTATTCCATGAAAAGCGGCGACTGCAACGCATCCATCAAGGTACTGTTCCTTATGTTTGTATTCGCATAGTGGATGAATGCACATGGTTCCACATCCCCCGCAGCATTGATGTGCAGATATCTTCTGCCTCCCGCAATACAGCCGTCTGAATATTGGCCATCGTTCCAGAAGTCCAGCAAGAAGACTGGCTTCTTATTGCGCATCCCACGTACCCAATGGGTCATGTATTCCCTCTTATCTGCGCTCGTCATCAATGTAGTGTCAGCATTTTTCCCTAAAGGAATGTAGGTGAAATACCAGCCAAACATGCATCCTTGTCCAATGAGAAAATCCAAGAAATCTTCGCTTCCAACACTATCCACATTTTTTGAATGATAACAGGTACTGAAGCCAAAGGGTGCCTTCGCCTCACGCATATTGCGCATTCCTTCCAGTACTTTGCGATAAGTCCCCGATCCTCTTCTGAAATCAGTCTGTTCCTCAAACCCTTCAATACTGAATACCAGGGCAAAGTTTCCAAGCTCAGCCAAGGCCTGTGAGAACTCACTGTCCACCAGGGTCCCGTTGGTGAACGCAAGGAACATGCAATCATCATGTACTGCTGCCAGTTTGAGTAGGTCCGTTTTCCTCATTGTTGGCTCTCCACCTGAATAAATATAGAAATAGATCCCTAATTCCTTACCTTCCATGATGATCCTGTCCATCAATTCATACTCCAATGAATCTGTTTTTTCATATTCGCCAGCCCAGCAACCAGTACATCTAAGATTACATGCACTGGTCGGATCCATGAGGATGGCCCAGGGGATGTTACAGTCGTACTGTTTCCGTAAAGCTTCAGTGCGTTCGGGCCCTGTCATTGAGGCGCTAACGACAAAATTGGAGACAAAGCGTTTTCTTACTATCGGTTGAAGTTCGTCAAAACCTCTGATGATGAGATTCCTATATGGGTTATCTTTTTCCTTCATTACCTTTTTTGCAGCAAGCAGCTTTCGCCTGCTACCTTTGTCATTTATGAAAATCAAGAGAGCATCCACAACTTTGGGGATATTCTCTTCCGGATTGCTCTCCATGAAATGCAATGCCAGATGCAATGCAGTATTACTGATGCCATGCGTAATGTGATCCATGATTTTGTTCCTTTATTTGTAATGGTTTTTTTTTCTTAAGACACTCATTGCAGTCCACTATTCAAGACACTTGAAATAATCATCTCGTGTTTCTTGTTGGACATACTCTCCCATTGCTCCAACAAGGAAGTATATCGATCACCTTCCCCTTCTACCGTTCCGAAAAGGGGTTGCAATATATGGTTTTGGAAGAACGATAGTCCCATGAAAGCCAAGGAGAATGCATACGAAGAGCTATTTCCCAGACTTGCAAATACAGTTTCGGTGACTGTCCATAAGGATTTGATGGACTCCTGGAGACATTGTGTAACCGTCAAAGGTTGATCATGGTTCATGCAAACAGTGAATTCCAAGAGAATGGAAGAGAAATTACGGTTTTTCATAAAATCCGCAAATACGCTAAGTACTTCTTTCAATCTCTGGGAAGAAGAAAGCGACTTGGCTTGGACGACATCGTGCAATTTTCCTGTGACCGAATCAACCACATACCGAACTGTCTCGATGAAGATAGCTTCTTTGTTTGCATAATATTTGTACAGTCCGGTTCTGCTTAGTCCACATTTTTCTGCGATTTCCTCATAGCTGGCA
>DMAO01000013.1:4944-5677 GCA_003446545.1 Sphaerochaeta sp. | reverse complement strand
ATGGTCGATATGATGTCACAGAGCAGCTTCCCCCTGACCGTAAGGTCAGACCACTTGGACAGAGGCAGGAGGTTCAGGTATTCCTTGCTGGTCTTGAACACAGTCTCAATGCGTGTCCTCCCGAAGTAATCATCAAGCTTTGCATCAGGTTCCTTCATTTCAGTGGAAAGAAGGATGAAGAAGCCGAAGCGCACCGAGCACCAGTTCTTCTCCTTATCGGTCAGCTTCTGGTATTCATCCTCATGCTTGAGGCGATAGCCCCTGCACCCTTCCAGGGCATTGTCCCTGTCCACATATACATAGGCATGCATCTTGAGACCGAAGACCTCGGTCTCGAAATGCTTGCCGAAATAGGTGTGGCCCTCGCGGATGAACTCATATTTTGCATTGCCCATCAGATTCCTGGCCTGATGGTAGAGCGTCTTGTACGGGTATCCGTTCTTTGCCGGCATGCGCACGGTCATGGTCTTTCCCTTCTCGTTGTCGGAGTGGAAGGACTGGACCAGCTCCTTGCTTGCGTACCCCGCATCGAGGACGAAATCATCGATGCGGATGTCAAGGCTCTCTGCCACATCCTCCATTGTCGACTGGAGAGTGCTCAAGTCCAGGACATTGCCGGGGATTATGGAATACCATACGGGGAAACCCGTCTTCTCATCCAAGACGAGCACAAGCCTCGTCTGGATGGAGGTACTCTGTATCCCATGACTGCAAAGTGCATTGAAAGGATTAT